>DALZ01000047.1:6277-18426 GCA_002496955.1 Euryarchaeota archaeon UBA128
TTTTTCTTACTGCTTCAAGACCTTCCAATACTTGGATGCTTGAAGCGCCATAATCATCACTCATTTTGTATCACCTTTAGGGTTGTAATCCGCCGAAATTTTTTGTCAGATTTTTCGATAATTTGCATCTGTAAATCCAGAAGTAATTCGGGCGCTATGGCACGAAACTTGCTATACTATACCCCTACCTTTGCTAACTAGTGAAGGAGGTATTTTAAGATACTGGAAAGTTATTGAAATCAGCCCCAAATTATAGAGTGATTTGATGACTTCAATTCCGCTATTTGCTCCGAAAAAGAACCTTACATCATCCGTGAGCATTAATAACACCTCCAAATTGGGCGAATCATGGCAGAACCGAAAGTATGCGTCTCCCTAGAAGCAATCACCGTTGAGGATATGATTGACGAGGCAACAAGAGCAAATATCGCCGGAGCTGATTATGTTGAGATAAGATTTGATAAGCTATACTTAAACAAACCTGAACCTGTTGTAATGACCAATGACGATGGTGAAGAATACTCAAAAATGCCCCCAATTGAGCAATGGGGCGTCAAAGATTTTACCGAAATAGATGTCACGGAAGCAATTTCTACCCTAAAAGAAGGAATTCCGGTTCCAGTTGTATTCACCACAAGAGCAGTGCGAGAAGGTGGTTTCTTCGCCGGAACTGAAGAACAACGATTAGAAATATTACGCCAATCAATCGACTCCGAAGTCAGTTTTGTGGATTTAGAGTTGTCAATCGACAAGAAATCTAGGGATAAGTTGGTCAACCAAGCCAACGAGGCGGGTTGTAAAGTGATTGCGTCAATTCATGAGACAAAATCAACCCCAACAGCTGAAGAAATCGTCGCATTAGTGAAAGATAATTCCTCATCCGGCGACATTATCAAATTTTGTTCTGCAGTTAACAACCATCAAGATGCTTTGCAAATATTCCAAGCTGCAAATTCATTGATCGGCGAAGGCTCACACCATGCTCTTATGGGGCTTGGTAGCGGTGGAGATTGGGTAAGGTTGCATGCACCTGTCCTCGAGCAAGAAATAGTCTATGCAACGATGATGAATCATTTCAGACTATCAGACAGAGGCCTAGTAAACGTCAGAGATCTCAGAGATGCTTGGGCACTAATGGAATATTAAGTCTCATCTAGGGCATTATTTATTTCAGGATATTGTTTGTCATGGGTATTTTGATTTTCAGTATGATCAGACAATTCCGCAGGAATTTCTAACGATGGGACCAGTCCATTCCCAGTTTGGTCAGCCTCAGGGTCCAATCCTGCTTTCATGTAACGTGCATTGAGAATGAACGGAAAAATTACCATGCCGATAATCATCATTAGGAATATAATGGCCACCGTGAAGTTTGGTAGTATGAACGAACGCTCAGTAGTTATTATCGTGACCTCAGCGGCGGTAACGACTCCAGGCGGCGCTGCATCATTGTCGTGATTATTGTCCCAAGTGTCTATGATGATGTAGAAATCTTGCCACCTTTCCCCCCCAAAAATGGGTGTGTAGGATTCTGGCCCATCAAGATTAAGTGCGAAATTTATTTCATTTATCGATTCATATTGGTGAGCGTCTCGATATGTACGCCACCCGGTGAAATCTATTCCTCGCCACTCAGGTGAGATATCACTGAGTGCTTCAGATATTTCTTCATAGAAGTTATTAGAAGAATGTGATGAGTAATATAATTCTGTGTAGCGTTGAAACTCTGAAGTGGTCATAAGATAGACATCAACCGAATAATCGTTACTAGTTTCGTTTAATGCTTGCACTGTTACGCAAATTGTTGTTCTGTGTTGTTCAGATAGATTAACTCTCAAGGCTCCAATACTATCATTGCCAACCAGCATAATTGAGTGATGGTTAGTGGTTAGAGGCTGTAGCCTAGTATCTCTGTCCCAGTCTTCATACATCCATTCTTCTTCAGGATTCAGTTCGGTTTTTTCTCTGGGTGGCTCGTATACCAATTCTGATTTGTGAGAACGCCCTTTTTGATCGTCGTCAAAGTCACCAAATCCGAAATAACCTGAGTAGTAGTTGTAATGTGGCACTAATGCGGACCTGCCGACGGTTTGGTTCCATGAAATAGGTTCAATATCGCCGCTACAGGAATCTGAGGCTGAGGCAATCTCCGCAAAGCTATTACCATTAATGCTGAATATTGGCAACATAAAGGTTAGAATCAAAAATATCACAAGTTTCCTACCCATTATTGTCACCAATTATTCAAAGATTGATTCAGCTAAATTTTGGAATCCTCAAATTCTCCTTCTTAATGGCCTAACATAACCACTATCTTCACTCCTACGTTCCTCTTTGGACAGGATTGCTGGTGCAGGGGGCGGTGTATGTTGATCCATGCCCAATAGACCGCCCTGAACCTCGACATGTTCTACATCCGTGTAGGATTCAGCAGCTTGTTTTGCTTCGTCCTCTACTTCTGATGATTCACGCAATACAAGCCAGCCAAGTATCAGTGCTACCGCAATCAAAGCAATGTAAGTAGCCAAGTCCGAACCTGCCTCTTTGACCCATGTTGACCAATCCTCAAGTTCAAAATCAGAAAGCGAAGGGTCTGGATCTGGCTTTGGTGCTACTTCTACATCTTGCTTAAGAGTGGTACAGAGACCGATACCATCACATGCTTCAACTATTACAGTGTAAGTACCTGATTCATTCCACAGGGCCGAAATTCGATAATTTACGGCGTTTTCTTTTGGTATCAACCAATCATCGGCCAATACACCGTTTTTGTTGGTATCTCGCTCGATATTAATATCCCATCTCACAACTAACTCTGGATTTAAAGTTTCGTCCTTATCGAACAACGAACCATCCTCTACGTTTAAATCGCGATAAATCATGATGTTATTATTCACCTCATAATCAGATATGTTAGCACTGATATATGTTGATTCTTCAGCAATAACCTCATCTGAAATATCGATGATTTTTATCCGTGGAGCTTCATCAACAATTATTGTAAATGTTTCCTTACTTACATCACCAGTACCATATGAATCCCTTACTGTTAGTGTCACTAAGTAAACTCCTGGATTATCATAGTAATGCCATGGAGATGCTTCTTTTGATAACGGACTAGCATCCCCAAAATCCCAAGTATACTCCACAATCCCATTCCAATTGGAGTTGTTCTCAATATTAAATGGCGAATACTTTCCTTCGTAGCGTCTGTCTCCGTCTCTGGTTCCCTCTGAATCAAAATAAAGCATGTAACCCGGCGCTGTGAAGGTATTCTCATCATCATCAAACGTATGCGTCCAAGAATCAGGTAGGAAGCCTTCTGGTCTCGGAGTATTTTGATCCATTTGTTCTCCATCAATCCACCCATCTAATATTCTCACAGAAATAATTGGTAGCGGGTTTTGGACTCTCACAGTGATAGTCTTAGCAAGGCTTTGCGCGCCTAGTGCATCGGTTACGAATAGTGTTACTTGATGGATACCGGGCTCGGTAAAAGTGTAGGTGGTAATTGAACTATCACGGTAATCAGAGTCATCAAACGACCAGTTGTAAATCAGTTCTGCAGAATCCCCATTAGGTGAGTCTATATCAAAAGAAGAGATTCCATCAAAAGTATATGGCACATCGACAAACCCGTCTTGAGCCCTGAAGTCTACAGCAATAGTCTCACCGTTTTCCGTTGCTCTGACCGTGAAATCAGCAATTGGGATCTGATTGAGCACATTGACAAATAATTGCGCAGTTGATTGACTACCATCATCATCCGTTACTGTCAAAGTAGCAATCTTTAGGCCGGGGGTATTCCAAGAAGGTGACGGATATGGGGAACTTGATTCAGTTTGAACAAAGTCGTCGTCTTGAGAACTAATGCCACCGTCCAGGTTAACTCCGCCGGGGAAGTCCCACTCATAGTTCACGATTGTGCCATCATCATCAGTAAAAATATCTGGCATAGTTACCGCTGTGTAGGTGTATGTGGTAAGATTCTCAGCAAATATTTGATATGGAATTCTATTGTTTACGTAGACAGTGATGCTCTTACTGCCAGTGTTAAACCCGTCAAAAACGGTAACTGTCAGGTTGTAGGCTTCAACAGTGCTGTCTATGGCACCCCACTGGTGCTGTGCAGTGTAGATGCCTAGACCATCATCAAATGTGCCATCACCCCAATTCCATTGGAAACTCAGGTTCTGAATCGGAACATTATCCACTGTTCTTGAAGCTGAGAATTGAATCATCTGATTTGTCAAAATACTCATATTATCTTCGATGACAATATTATTGACCGTGATAACCGGAACTGGGACTGAATCATCGGTGACATTTATGCTGATTACATCTGTTTCTGACCAGGTATTTCCCTGGTCCATTATTCGCAAAGTTGCGTTATAAAGCCCAATATTCCGGTAAGACCGGGTTGGTGATTTGAGATTTGAGGTGACGCCATCGCCAAAGTCCCAAGCATAGGCAACTGGTTGGTCTAGATACGGCAATGTATTGTTATCCAGCGATAGGCCCCAAGCATCAAACCCACTACCAACAAATTGAATATTCTCCCATGTTTGTGTGGCATTCGATGATACGGAGCCATTTGCAATCGGCTGCATGTTAGCTAGATTCCAAGGTTGGGTTGTGACACTATCCACTAATGTTCCAATCATATCATACATCGAAAATTCAACGGTGTATTGGTCATCATATGGTGAAGTAAACCAAATGTTACTATTGGAGTTAACACCCCCACCAGCTGAGATTCTAGAGGTGATCTCATCGACAATAAGACCTTGAGAATTGACTATTTTTGTTTCTACATCTAAGTCTTCAAAAAATGCATTGGAAAATATGTCGAAATTTATCTGCACAGTATCTTCGCTGCCATCACCATCTCTATCAGTCAAATCTGTATTGTTAATAGTTAATGTTGCAGGAGCAGTAATTCTAGCAGCCTCGATATCAACAGTGCCTTGCGGATAAGAAGAGCCACAGGAAGTATAATCACAATCTGCGACAGTGCTTCCATACCATGTTATCGCCCAAACCTCGTCTGTGAGATTGCCAAATCCTGGTATCAGCGCAGTTGCGACATTGTTCTGAAAATCAAGATCAGATACAGATAGTAATCCATCTACCATCGATTTAGTGACAATAACTCCGTCAAATTGACTCACATCTGAGGTTAGTCGTATAGTCAGAGGGGCCGGTGAAGAAGCACCGGGGGTAAACTTGAACGCTCTCAAGCCCCAACCTTCAACGGTATGTCCTGTTGAGGAGTATGGTGTGCTCCAGTCACTGTTCACATCCGTTGGTTGTGCACGACAAAATGAGCCGGATGAACATGTCGGGGTCAGATCTAGATTGGAAAAGCCATAAATCCCTTGGTCAGAGTCCAAAAATGCTGCAACGGAAAAGTTAGCAAAAATTTCGCTCATTGTCCGACCAATCATTCCGGGTTGACCCGCAGGTGGTGACAGTGCTAAGTTTTGTACTGAAACACCACCTGTTGCTGAGTCCTGAACTAGTTGACGAACGGCGGGTCCACCGCCAAGATGGTCAGCCAGATACATGGTAAAAATGAATCCTGCACCATAATCGGCAAACCTTTGATTCCACCACCTTATCGATAACTCAGGGGCCTCTGTCCATTGATTTAGATGACTCACTAATGTAGAGTCAGAGCCAAAACAAAGATAGATTGCCACATCCGCATTTCCTTCATCAATCCATAAATTCTCGTAAGGATCTTGTGCATTGTGTAACAAATGCTGTAATTCGTGAGCGATAATTGACTTACCCCATGAAAGTGTTATGTCCGCGTAGTCGATGAAAACAGCCTCACGTGTTCGAGCGAATGACGGGGCAAAGTAACCACCGGTGTTGAATGCCCCATCAATGTCATAGATGACAATCTCGACTTGGCAATTGTTATCGATATCTGGAGCAGCAAGACCTCTCCCGTCCTGATAGTCCTTACCATAATATGTGGTCATGGTTGGATAAATCGTCGAATCCCAAGACGAAGCAAGATTATTCAACACTGTTGATGACAAGGTTCTGCCGTTTTGTACTATGAAGGCAACAGTAGTTGTTGTTTTAGCAACATAAGCATCTAGCGAGCCACCTGAAATTGGAACTGTCAAAGAATCTCCGACCAAATGTGGGTTGCATGCTCTAGCGCTAGTTCTCGCATTGACGTTTGGTTCATATTTCATATCATCAACACCCGGGCGACCGGCATCTACCCAAGCTTGTTTCATGAACCCATAAGCAGAAACTACCGGAATTTCCTCATCGATAAGTAAATACTGACGGCCACTTGCAACATTAAATTCAGCCAAGTCACCGATAATTACTCCTGGATTATCGGTGGAGTCGTCAGCATCTGAAATATTATCCTCGGCAGCAGCACTTGGAGAGAGTATCGGCGTAAGAATCGAAATCACCATTAAAGTGATTAGGAACACTGATTTTGTAGAGCGTTTTTCCGACACTAGAGCCAACCCACTAAATGCTGCATTGCATTCTAGTTGAGGCAGTGAAAAAGAAGTATTTAAGTGTCAGTCTATTAGGATTAATTAATGCTCACTGGCACAAGCAAGGCAAATCGTCGCCCAGTCATCGTTTTTCTAATGCTTGCCATGCTACTTTCCGGTTTCGCAAATATCGCATCAGCAGAAAAATCCGACTTAGAATATCAGGGAAACGACCCCTGCGATTATGTCGAAAATCTAACTTTTGATATGTTCTCAGCAAATGACTCTATTACATGGCAGACTGACTTAGGTCCAAGATTACCGGGCTCCAACGCATCTGCTGTTCTAAGACAGTCAATCATGGAAAACCTATCACAGTCATGGTCTTTTGAAGAATCATCCCACCAACGCGAAAACTTCACTCTCACCAATTTAGTCGGGACCTACAGTCCGACAGTTTCAAATGGACAGAATGTTGTTTTAGTAGCTCACTATGACTCTAGGTATATGGCTGAACGAGACAGCAATGAATCATTAAGAAACCTGCCAATTGATGGGGCAAATGATGGGGCAAGTGGAGTTGCAGTGTTGATAGAGATGGGGAAAATTATTCCAAAACTCAACCTTAGCCATGATGTAACCCTATTTTTCACAGATGCAGAAGATCAAGGTGCTCGTGGTGATGCGGATACTTGGTCATATGGTGCAACCGCTTGGGTTGATAATCTAACTGAAAGTTTTCAATCCAATATTTCTGCTTACATAGTCATCGATATGATCGGCGACGAGTTTCTGGATTTTACCAAAGTGGACTACACGTCAGACGACTTATGGGACACAGTAATACCCATCACTGCAGCGCTTGGTATGATTGAAAGCGAGACCGATTGTGATGGCAATATTGGCCTTCCAATATTCAATCCTAACATTACTCGCGGGGTTATTGACGATCACATTCCAGCCCATAACTCTGGAATTCCAGCCATCAATTTTATCGATATTAATTACGGCGAGGGTGTCCGAAGTTTCGAAGGTTATTGGCACACTCATCAAGACACTGCTGACAAAGTAACTGCCGAATCATTAGGTTATATTGGACATACATTGGAACTTGGATTACTGAGTTCTGCTTGGCTACTTCACGAGGTAGAAGTCGAAGGCGAAATCAACCAAGAAAATATCACATTAAATAATTTTGAGATTGTTGAAAATAATGAAGAAATCACCGTAGAAAAAAGTAGTCTAATCGGTTATTTAGCAATATTAACAGTTTCTATCATATTGATAATAATTCTAGCTGCTGACATAAGTCTAAAACTTTAATTCGGTGCGCGGGCAGGTAGGGAAAGAGGTATTATCCGCGCACTTCAAGGATTACAATAACGGGAGGTTACACATGGCTGACAAGAGTTTCGAAGAGCGAAGAGCCGCCTTGAGACAGCGAGTGCAACTTCAATTAGATAACAGCGAGCCAGACTCAAATAATTCTAGCGAATCTGTATCGGCTCCAGACAACAATCGAGAAATAATTGTAAAACCCATGATTGATTTGGACTACAACGAACAAGAAAAACTACGTATGATTGTGGCATTATTGGTTCTTGTTGGGAGCATCCTAGGTATCATAAGTGGTGGAATATTACTTCAAGGAAACCCTGACGAATTGTTAAACTCATCCTTGTTTAGAGAGGTCGAAACGGTTGATATTACCGGTCAAATTTTGAATGTTGACGGAGTCACGCTCCAAAATGCCACAATCGAGTTATTCGAGGAAAATACTGTAATAGTTATGGTTTCAACAACATCAGACGAAAACGGCTACTTCCAATTTGAAGATATTAAACCTGAAGTTATGAAATTGAGGGTTATCATGGATGGTTATTATACTGTTGATCGAGAGTTCATGGCTGAAAATGGCTTAGTTAAGCCAATTACCATGAAAGAGGGTGATACCAGTATAATCATCCGAGATGATACCTTGGGCAGTGAAGGAGGTTGGTCGTTAGAAGCCGCTGTGGCTTTGTCAACTTTCTTGGGAGTATTAACCATCATTACCGGATTTGTTGGAATTCAAGCATCCGTTGAAATCAGACGCGGCAAGCAATACCGCCGAACGCAGTATATGGCAGGAATAAGTTTATTCAGTAGAGGCCTAATATGGATCGGACCAATACTGATTCTTGCTGGCATGGCCCTAAATACTCTTGTAAAAGAACAGTATGAAGATTATACTGAGGATTAATTATGTATTTAATCTCAGTAGAAGGAGGCGACGGGTCCGGTAAAGGCGAAGCAGTTCGCATAATTAGCGAGCTGCTAACCGGTTACCCATTTCCAAAAATCCACTCAACTCATGAACCAAGAAGACACAGTGAGTTAGGTAAATTAGCACTAGAGTCGGTAGTAAAGGGAGACAAAACACCATTAGAAGAGGCTGGTTTGTTTGCTGCGGATCGTCTTGATCATTCACATACCCACATCAAACCTTTACTAGATAAGGGTCACATCGTAATTTCAGACAGGAACATACATTCGTCATTGATTTATCAAGGGATTGTTGGCGAATTAGGCATAGATGATGTGGTAAAAATGAATGCTGCAGCAATGGTACCTGACCTTGTCATATGGATTGATTGCGACCCTGTGAAAGCCATGAAAAGAATTCGCTCCGGAACTTTGCGAATGACGAGTAACAAGCACGAATATTTTGAGACTACCGACATACAAAGAAAGATTAGGCAAGGCTTTACTGATTTATTGTCTGGGAGAATTAAAGTTTCGGAACCGTTCGATAGATGTAATGTAGTGGGGCCTATACTTAACGAATCAGGGCTGGACGACTTACGCAAGAATTTGACCGAAACCTTACGGTCATTTTTCAATCGGAAACCTGCGCCTATCAATGTCGACCCCGATAAAGTTGATAGATACTTACTAAGTAGACTAATCAATAACTTGGAAACTCAAACTAGACTTCCGGGCGCCCCAGTAAATATGAGTGCGATACACGAAGGGTGGTTAAGCGGTAAATGCCCGGCTCAATGGATGGAATTTGTTGAGCAACACTGGCCTAAAGATTCAGCTAAAGAGTTTGATGTTCCAACAAATCCGTTTTCATTCTCATCATGGTCGATACTCGGCACACTATCACTGATTGGTGGTTCAACTGAGGTCCCAAAGTTACACAAATTGTTAGGACCTCATAGAATGATCACTAAGCGCCACACACAAAGGTTAGTAAAATGGCTTGAGGAAGAGAAATGGATAAACAAGCAATTTAACCATGTTCCATTTAATGACGCAAAGGTGTTCAAACTCAGACAAGATCGTGTTGGTTTTGGTCGGTTATGCCTTGTTTTATGGCCAATGAGGACATTAATTTCATCTTGGCGCAGAGCAAACCCTGAAGCAGATTGGGCATCTGCTCTGGGTGATTTACTGGCCAATTCTAAATTGCCGGCATATCAAATGAAGAAATCCTTGCATGATGTCTATCAAAGGCTCGAGATATTAACCAGCGGACATAACCAATGTCCTACACCAACCACTATCGAAGAGCTCATAGTGTGGTGGAAAACTCCGCCTCCGTGACTATTCTTCTTCCACTAAACGAAACTTCATTCCGCCGGGCAAATTAACTTGAGCCGCTGATTTGAAGAATCTAGACCGTGCAGAATAGGCCGCACTAATTAGCACTCCTAGCCCCACCCCGAAACCAGCTCCTGTTATGGGTCTAGTGATGTTGTTAGATTCATATGATGTCAATAATTGAGTGAAACCATCAACAATCAGCGGTAAACACAGCAGCACTCCACACGCCAACCAAACTAAGGTGCGACGATTTGACTTATACGTCCCAATCAACCAATCATCAGGAAGGAGTGACAGGCATGTATCTTTCACTGTCCAGCGATTATACCCCTTCCTAGAAAACCAAAACCCTCCAACAGCCAAGCCAAAAAATATTCCAACATCTCTGGTGCACACTGGCATTTGGTTATCATTAATTTTGATGGACCGCTCAGCCTTGTTGTGACAGTTTAGGTCGCCAAATGCGTAAATAAATCCTGAGTAGGGATCTAACTCAGTCCAAGCAAATGTCTCATCGCTGTTTGAATTACCGGAAGACCATAATCCGTCCTCAGTAGCAAAATCAAATGCATTAGCTCGGCCATCGTTTAATTCTGGTATCTCCCCCGTGCCAACCACCATAGGTGCTAGAAAGAATGACAAAAGAAAGAATCCTGATACATAAAATACCCATTTCCCAACTTTCTCTTCACGCTTTCTTGAAGTTAGGCCATTCTTGGTCACATAGATTGCAGAAATTAATAGTTAAAAAGAATTGACGTCAAAGTGTTCATCAATACCCTATCCCAGCATACGTCATGGAGGAATCCAGCGGCGAGCCAGTCGGACTAACAATGGGCTTCCAGGCTGGTGGACTCATTGGGCTTTATCTCGGATTTTCATTAGCCACCATATCTGTGTTGACAGATGCAGAAAATATTCGGAGAACTATATCATTGATGTGTATTCCACCATTCCTATTTGCTATTCTATTGGGCCCTTTTTTGGCTCGAAGGCGTAAACCGGTAATACTTACTAAAGAGCCCTTGATAGAGGCAAGAGAAAAATTGGCTCGATTCAATGAAGGTCAGGGAAAATGGCGTGTCTTAAGCCACATCTCTAGCGATGGCGTTAATTTACGAATTGACATGCATAATCTAGACAACATAGAGGCTGTAGTTGACGGAGCGCTTGAATTGGCTGAGAGAACAACGGTTAAGTTCATTGTAGGAAGAGGGAATGCTAAAAGTTCATCTCCAGAACTCAGAAATCGCGTATTGAAGAGGGTTGAGGACAGTGTTGGAGTTCTGCGCAGAACGCGTAAAGCAAAGTCTATAGAAGTTAACCCTGTAAAGTCTAGCGACTATAATGAATATCAGAATAGATTAAATCGCATACTACTCATATTACTGCCTATTGTCTCATTCTTGGCTTGGCTAGAAATGAGGAATTGATAATCCAAGTAGTGCCATATCTTATCAAATGTGCAAGCCTAGGATTACTGATGCGAGAAGTTACTCTGTTTTGGAAAAGGTCTCGGATTAAGAACTTAGATATTGGCGAATTAACTAATATCTTCAAACAAGCAGAATTTATTTCTTATGTTAAGCGTGTACCGAAAGACATTAGGATTATTCTGAAGGTTAATTTTTGTGACGGTAAGTCCCCTGATGACATAGTTGGATTACATTTTATCGAATTATTAGATATTCTGCTAGAACCAAAAGACAGCAATGATAGTTTTCTTATTCTCGTCAGAGTCAATCACTCTGTTTCAAATTTGAATGCTAGAACAAATGGCACCAGTACAGTCCCGGGAAGCCGTCTAGACGGAGAAGGGTTCTCTTACATTATTCAGGGCCCTCCAATGAAACTCAGAATAGTGTCAACCCTAGCGCGACTCATTGCCCAGCCAGATCGAATAAGCGCAAGGAGTCTTGATTTCAATTCAACATTGAATCATTCTGCCCTGTCTACCAAGCAATTAAAACTAGCTAAGTTTGCTTATGATAGAGGTTTCTTTGATATTCCAAAGAGAACAAGAATTTCAGACATAGCCAGTGAAATTGGTCTCGCAAGAGCAACAATCTCAGAGCACCTAGCGCG
>DALZ01000184.1:0-18595 GCA_002496955.1 Euryarchaeota archaeon UBA128
AGGACAAAGCCATAAAATCCGAAAGTAGCGAATGTATCCCTACTTTCAACGCCGTCGGGCTGACTGCGGCGACCGAGCACCAAAAATAACGCCAGTAGGGTAAGTAAAGCAAACGAATTGAGCCGATAATCTTGCCAATCCCAAGGAGTACCCCATTCTGCTGCACCCCAGATACACCCTGACCAGACGGTCATCAGGCCGCATGCTAAGCCTGCTTCTGAGCCAGCAACGTGGAGTTTCCAGCCAAGGTGATTACGCTTGAATAGCCACATTGCCGAGCCAACGAATAGTATGCTGAAAGATAAAAATGCAGCCCAAGCAGAAGGAACATGCCAATAAAAAATACGCTGGGCTTCCGGTGACTGAAAGGCGTTTATGTTGACACTTGGAACCCAATTAAAGGCTAGAAACAATGTGGTGACAAGCCCGGTAAAACCAGCGACAAGAAACAACTCACCGCGACGCTCTCGCATAAATAAGCCTCCTTTGCTTTACTTTTGAACTTAGGGTTATAGCCGTGAGCAATAGTCAACCACCAAGCCCCAAGGAAGGATTAGGATTGGGGTCAATAACCTAACATATACTGCGTTTTTTCTGGCTAATCTGACAGTGCTTAGTTGTAAGAACCTGACACAGAATGTTGTTATAAAGGTGATTAACCCACCGATTACAATCACTCGGTAATCTAGACTTTCGAGAAATATTGTCATGGCAATAGTAGTAACAAGAATTCCGCTAATTAGTGTCTCGGGGTATGAATTTGGTAAGCGATTGTGTTGTGCTCGCCACCAATCAATAGTTCGTTGTTCGTTCATTATTTTCAACACAGCATCACCCACTAATCCCATAGTAAATGCTGGTGCTAGAGTAAATCCCATCAACATAAGCTGATGGTCCGAAACCACCAGTGGATCAACTATGGTCAGTAAAGTACCCAGAACAAGAAGCCCAGCTAACCAATTTCTCTGAATAGATACCAGTGTTGATAGGTTGTATCTTAGACCTGTCTTAAGTCTGACAAATTTGGTCTCATACGGTGATGCACTGACTGACCATTCTAGATTGTTCTTCGGCTGCTTAGTTTGGGTTTTTGTAATACTACACATAGAGGTTGCGCACTCAAACAGTTTGCTGTTGTGAGTAGCGATCAACAATGCATGGCCCAAATTCCTCAACTGATGTATATTGTCGATCAATTGGTTAATGGCAGCATCGTCTAGACCAGAGTCCGGCTCGTCGAGCATAATTAACTGAGGTGTTTCATTGAGAAAACCGGGTAACATCCCGGAGATAACGCTCAATTTTCGTTGCTGACCACCGGATAGATGAGCAATTAGATCATTCCGGCGATTTGCAATATCATACAACTCAAGCAATGGATGAATGTCCATTGATTTTCCGTTTAGTGCAGAAATTGTTGCTAAATGCTGTTGTGTGGTATCGCTACCAACCAAACAATTCGTTTGTAGTGTCAGACCGAACGGTCTGATTGGTGATATTCGTCGACCCTCGGAGTCCATCACAAGTTTCCCGTGATGTCTCACAGAGCCGGTTTCCATTGGCAACAGCCGTGCAGCGGTTTCTATTACAGTTGATTTTCCTAACCCGTTTGAGCCGTGTAGAATAACGCATTCTCCAGCCGCTATTTTCAGAGAGAAATTCTCTAGCACAACGCTCATACCTCGGCGAACTGTGACTTTGTTCAGTTCGAGAATTGGCTCTGCCATGGTTTAGCGATTGGCTGAACAGCAATGAATGCTACCATTTCTGAGCAATCCTGCACTAATTCAAAAATGGCGCCACCTATGCAGGCCCATGGCGGCCACAATTACGCAGTTCAGCGTGATTGAAAGCAGTGTATTTTTACTCTGGATTGTGGCTGTTTTATGGCCTTTAGTATACTCATATCGACACAAAACATCGTTTGCGTTATCGATGACTGTAGGATTGTTACTAGGCTATTTGGTTCAGGTATTGTGGACTTTATTGTATAACTTCGAACTTGTTAACCTGTGGTTATGGGAAGATCTCTGGATGAGGCCAGACGAGGCAAAATACCCGTCGGGATGGATTACATTTATCTCGGCAGGATTTCTTCACAGCCCGGTCAATGCCACGCACGTGTTGAGCAATATACTGGTTATATCATTAGTTGGAATTCCACTAGAGCAAAGGTTAGGTCGTAACAGATTTGCGGCAATTTACTTAATCGGTTTAATCGGAGGTTCGATTGCGTGGTTCTTGTTCAATATCGATTCCTCAAGGCCGGCATTGGGGGCGTCTGGTGCAGCATTCGGACTATTCGGGGCGTATCTTGCTGGGTGGCCTAAAGACGAGATTCCATTCCCGCTGATTTTAATTAGAAAGTGGCCGGTATTTTACCTTGCATTGATTTATTTTGGACTCGAGGTGGTAAGAGCCTATTCTACTTACGGATTGGAGAGGCCAAGTGATGTTGGTCACATGGCTCACCTTGGTGGTTTTGTGCTTGCTTATGTAATGTTACCGCTGGTTGCGCGCGGGGGGCCCGTCCCACTTGGCATTGAGGATGGTGGTCCATCATCATCAAGTGAGGTAATCAATCGTCTCCGCAAGATTAAGCGCCAGATGCAGGATTTATCGGAATTGGGTGATCCGTGGGAGTCACAAGGCTATGAGTTGCCAAAAACCCTGAGAGGTCCAGTAAATAGCCTGATGAATTCTAGCGATGAACCTGAGACTAGACAGGCTTGGATGGAGCACATTGGTGATATTTCATTCTGTCCCGAATGCGGTCTTCAGTTAGGCGTAATAGAACGCTCGGACGGTCCACATCTACAATGCTCTAACAATCCAGAACATTTCAATTGGCCTTAGTTTCCCCAAACCCCCTAAGGGGGTTGGGGAAGGGTCGAGAAATGGATACTATCAAAACATGGTTAAGTTTCAGGTAATTTATCCAAGGGGTCAATTTCGATGAGTTACAACACTGGTTTGCGTCGTTCAGCGATATTGATTGCTTTGATTTTTTTAATTGCCGATTGTTCAGCGGCAGCCTCGGCAATACCAGCCAATACCAATGAAAATCAGGCTGAAGTAAAGATAATTACTCACGGAGAGCCAATCCTTGTTGAGGGTCTGCCACCTCTAATGTGTGGTGAAGAATTGTGTGATAGGCCACTGAGACTCGACTTGCGCGGTGATATGCCTGCAGCAGAGCGAGAAGGATGGTGGCTAGGTTACGGTCCTGATTTAGACTGGAATGGGATGGATGATAGGCTACAACGGGTTATTGCCGGGTATGAATCAATCTCACCAACAGCCATAATCGGTGAGGATGGGAAAAAGACAGTTGCAATAGTTGTTGATTACGCCTGGCACCCAACGAGCCTCGAAGAATCAGCGCTACGCCAAGTCTTGCTTCAACATGGCTGGGTTGGTGAAGAATCAGGCGCCTGGCTCGATAAGCCAGAAAGTATCGATTCGATCGTCGTTGATAAGGTACCAGTTAGCGCTTTAATGGATATTTATCATCTCAACGGCGTTGTTGTTGTTGAAATGCAGAATGTCATGGTTCCTGCTAACGATGTCGCTGGAAAGGCGACAAGAGCGATGCCATCGGAAATTTATGCAGAAACTGCGTATGAGCGAGGTTACTCGGGCGATGGTGTGGTTATCGCAATTCTCGACACTGGAGTCGATAACGAGCATCGCTCATTGAATGACTTTGATGACCAAAATGATGCACCTGATACGAACCCGTTGTCATATGATGACCACAAATGGGTCGCAGGTTATGACGCAACTTCAGCTGCAGCAAACCCAGACGGCTCTCAAGACCCGGATGATGGACAAGGTCACGGCACCCACGTTGCTGGCTCAGCTTTGGGAACCGGGGATGCCTCAAGAGTCCACGTTGGAACTGCACCCGGAGCATACCTAGTCGATATCAAAGTGCTAACAGACGCTGGTGGAACCAATTCTCAATACTCGATAAGCGGAATTCAGTGGATGATTAACAATGCCGATACCGATTGGGGCCACAATTCCTCAAGCAGAGGAATCCAAATTGGGTCCATGTCATTCGGCTCCGTATCTTCACCCCTCAATCCAGGCGATGAGGGCGATAATGGCACTGGAGGAGAGGCACGATTAATCAACAACGCTACCGAAAATGCCGATATTGTTTGTGTCATTGCGATGGGTAACGATGGGACAAAGCGTGTACCCTCGCCAGCAAGTGCGGACATGGGTTTCGCCGTATCATCAGCTACCGACTTTGGAACTGTTAATCGCACCAATGATGGCATCTCTAGTTTCTCTAACTACGGCCCAAGGCTCGATGACGGCGACGATAATGAGTGGGATGAACTCAAGCCAGATATTGCTTCGTATGGTTCAAACATCATCTCTGCGACTGCTGCGACAGGAACATCTTTCCCCGGCGCTCCAAGGCCGGAAGCCGATACTGGCTATGATGAAAAGGACGGAACTAGTATGGCAACACCCATCGCTTCAGGGATAGTGGCATTGGTTAGAGAGGCGGCACCATCTCTAACCGCCATAGAAGTGATGGATGTTATTCGTAATTCATCTGAGATAAGAGATAAACCAGCAGATACAGTGTCCGACAGGTGGCACGAGAAGTGGGGCTTTGGCCTTATTGACGCATCATGTGCTATTGACTTGGCTTTGGACCAGCCATGCACGGCGCTTGAGGATACGGGAATTGTTGCACCACCACCAAGTGGCAACGGCTCGGGAGATTATGTATCAATTAGTCAACCATCGAACAATACTTGGTGGCTTGAAGGGAACACTGCAACAATCTCAGGAACTACAGATATTCCCTCAGGGCAGCAGTTTGATCAGGTTCAGGTTCGCATAGCCCAGTTCCTAGAATCTGGCACAGAGCGTGAATTAAAACCATGGACAATCGCTGGTGGCGATATAGAATCATGGACTCTAAATGTCAACGTGTTAGAAGATTGGGTGCAATCGGATGAAGAATATGTAATTGTCAGTGTGAAATTATACGATACTACTACTGAAGCGGAATCCAATGTCGACTTCAGAGTCATCAATTTGGCTAGAATGAAGGTTACCATTGCCAGCCCTAATGTTGGGCAAAGCGTCAACGGAATGGTTGAATTTACCGGTACGGTAGATGGTGTTCAACATGATTACATGGAGTTTAAAGTCGATAATGGTGAGTGGGAATTCGCCTCAGAATTGCCAGCGTTAGAGGTGGGCAGTCAGGATTGGTCTTTTAGTTGGGATTCAACAACTGTATCCGATGGCTCGACACGCCTAAGTTTCCGAATGGTCAATGAGTCTGGTGTCAAGACTGATGATATTCGAAGAACGATTAATGTTGACAATATGCCAGCTGCCCCAGATTTTGTCTTCATCGGTGTGGTTGAGGTATCAGATGAGGTTGGTTTGCCGGTTCAATCCGCAGTTGCCGGTTCAATCCTCACCATTCGATTTACCATCAAAAATGTCGGTGATCTTGACGCGGACGATGTTTTTATCAAACTTGATGCGCCGGGGGATAGTTCAGATGTCTATCCGGCAGAACTAACTATTTCCAATCTGGATGATGGCGACGAGTCTGAGATTACCCTGTATTGGTGGGCTACTGAAGTCGGTGCGCACACCGTGACAATTTCAATCGATCCTGCACAGAATTACAACGATCCCAATCCCGAAGATAATTCATACAGCTTCCCGTTTGAAATTGAAGAGCGCCCGATTGAACCAACACTCAGATTCATGCAAGGAGCATATCAGACTGCGCCGCTAATACCTAATCCCGGACAAGAATACAAAATCATCGTCAGAGTAGATAACCTCGGTCAAACCGACGCTGTGGGATTAAACTTGACCCTATCCATCGCTGATGATGAAGGTTTGTGGTCTCCGATAGATACCGACATAATTCCGTTAATTCAGGGTTCAGAGTCAAGCTCTGGTAGTGAGGAAGTTAGATTTGTCGTACCGGAAAATTACTCCCAGCTTGGCGGTACAGAATTCAGAGTAACCATGTCTGGTAATGGGGTAGAAACTGAACATGCAAACATGGTATTTACCGTGGTAGTAAATGAGGTTGGAGTAGATTCACCAGTAAGGTTAAGCCTGGTTTCAGGGGAAGAAATCATTGATTTTGTCGGCATGGAAGATAGTGGTTTGTTGTTCACTACAGTGGATGGCGAACTCCATGTCAGAACAGTTACTGAATCGTCTTCAGGAGCATGGGCAACTTTAGCCGACGTAAAATTGGCAGATTCATGGGCGGGGGAGTTAACCGCAATCCTACGCGATGATGGTTTGGTTCATGCGGCTTGGACAGAAAATGTGCTTAGTGAGCAGGGCTACTTCTTGTCGCACATTGCCATGACGTCGATAACTAGCGCCGGTGAGACTACTGAAAAACAAACTCACATGACAGCACTCAAGCTTTCTGAAGGGCGTTATTGGGGGCTAGACATGGCAAAGAAAGGTGACAGAATAGTGGTGGCGGGGTATCACCGAGATATTGCTACCGGCGGGTCATACAACGACATTACCTCCATATTCGTATTAATGTCAGATACGCCTTTGATTCAAAACTCATGGAGTTTCAGTTACATTCTCTCAAATATCGACATTAAACCGTCTGAAGGTGACTCGCTAGCAATCGCTGTTGGTAAGGAAAATATGCACATTCTTTATCAGGAATTGAGAGACGATGTCACAGGTATTGAGCGCGTTGGCCTGATGTATACTCATGGCAAAGAGTGGCTACCATCATGGTCATTCCAATACTCGGTCGGTGATTATGCATCAAATGCGCAATTAGAAGTTTACCAAAATGGCGACAGAGATGTGCTCGCTGCGACATGGGTTGAAGGATTCGGTGGCGAGTCTAAGGTAGCGTATGTGGTGACTGATAATTCATGGTCTGCCGATGGGCCAGAATATATCGGAGCCGCAGGAGTAACAAATCTACAAATGGCATCTTATGAAGATAGAATATCACTTATCTACGACGAGATAAACGTGTTCGGTCCCATGACTAGGTATGGAATGTTAGACGTTGGAAAAAATGAGTTTGTCATGTCAAATCTCGTGGCTGAAGGATTCACCAAAGGATACGCAGCAACAGGTGAAGAATCTATTATCCTCGTTTCATCCAGCAGTGGCACATTGTCATTTAGAACCATAGTCTCGCTAGAGCCTGAAGATATCGTGGCGGAGGAGAAAACAATTCTACAAACACTACTAGAGCCATTGCCTGGAGATGAAACCACTAAGGCGGTAATTTTTGGCACCACGGTTTTGATAGTCACGGTGATTTTCTTATATTTGGTAGTCTCACTAAAAAGGACAAAACGGCAAACGGAGGACGAAATCATTTCTGCATTACTTGCCACCAGTGAAGACGATGTAGAAATCATGGTCGATATCGAATCGGATGATGAACCGGTTGTTGCGATCAATATGGATGCTGATGAATTAATTGTTCAGTCTGTAGTTGCACCACGGGCAGTTGTGGTTGACGAGCCAGAGGAATCATTAGAGCAGGTTCTTGAAGCCAAAGCAGAATCAGGTGAGGGTAACTCTAGACTAGAGCGCAGAATGAAGCGTAAAAAACAACGAGAGTTAGTCGAATTAACCGAGAATATGATGTCTGTCAAACCGCTACCACCACTACCTGAAATTCCAGCCTTAGATGCCGAACTACCGCTGCCGGATTTGTCAAATCTACCGCCACCGAGTGAAGTTGATTTAACAGCCCCTCCAATAATGAATATCCCAGTACCGCAAAAGGAGGCAAAGTGTCTGGAATGTGCGGCCAAATTCACCATTAAGGATTTACGATTGACCAAAGTAAAATGCCCAATTTGCGATGCAGTAGTTAATCTGTAGGTGTTGTTATGTGCGGTATTTTTGGATACATGGGGCCGAAACAAGCGGCTCCGATATTGATGGAGGGCTTACGACGTTTGGAGTATCGCGGCTATGACTCATCAGGCATAGCGCTAAAAAATGGCGATTTCAGTATTTACAAGAAAACTGGGAAAGTCGTGGAACTGCAATCAATATTACCTAAATCCCTCCAGGGAACAATTGGGATAGCTCACACACGATGGGCCACTCATGGCGGAGTTACTGACCCTAATGCACACCCTCATCTTTCAGAAAATGGCAAAGTAGTAATTGTGCATAACGGTATAATAGAAAACTCGAGGACTCTGAGGGCGTTGTTGAAAAAGAAAGGGGTCGTTTTTAGTAGTGAAACCGATTCTGAGGTAATCTCTCACATTTTGGAATATGAGTTGGGGCGGGATAACTCACCTACTGAAGCAATGCGGCGAACTCTTAGCAAATTAGTCGGAACCTGGGGTTTATGTGCTATATTCATCGACCACGACGTCATAATGTGTGCTAGAAATGGTTCACCCCTCATAATCGGTCAGGGCGATGGGGAATTATTCGTTTCAAGTGACCCCCATGCCTTGGCAGCACACACACAAAAGGTAGTTTTCATGGATGATGGCGATATTGCGACACTCTCTAGCAATAACATCACGATGAGTAATTTGCGGGGTGAATCCTTTGATACAGATATCACAGTGTTAGAGGAGGAATGGCAAGAGGCAGAGCTCGGCAAATTTGAGCATTACATGCTGAAGGAAATTTACGAACAACCCGATTCGCTGCGCCAGTGCATTAGTGGCAGACTTGACCGAGTTCGTGGGAATGGTAGATTAGGTGGCATCAATCTTACACCAATACAATTGTCTAAACTGCCTCACGTGCGCCTGTTAGGCTGTGGAACAGCATACCATGCTGCTGAAATAGGCGGATTTATGATCGAATCACTTGCTAGGGTGCCATCACTTGCGCACATAGCGAGCGAATTTCGGACCAACGAGCCAGTGGTTAATCCAAATGCCTTACATTTTGCGATATCGCAATCCGGGGAAACCGCCGACACGCTCTCCGCTGTCAAAGAGATACAACTCAAAGGCGGCTCAGTTCACGGTATCGTAAATGTTGTAGGCTCTACAATTGCCCGATTGTGTGGAAAAGGAGTATACATCCATTCTGGCCCTGAACAGGCAGTTGCATCGACAAAAGCGTTCTCAAATATGGTTGCAGCACTGACAATATTCTCTATTCAAGTTGCACGCTCTCGTTCACTTAGTAAGGAAAAGGGTAAACAATTAGTCAATGATTTACAACAAATTCCACACCTGATTGAGGAATACTTAGCCAATCCTGGGCCTATTTCAGAGGCTGTAGAATTAGTAAAGAATGCTAAAAGCGTATTATTCCTGGGACGAGGAATTTCTGCACCTGTTGCCAAAGAAGGCGCCTTGAAATTGATGGAGGTTGCTTACATACCTTGCTTAGCATACCCTGCTGGAGAGATGAAACACGGACCAATTGCGCTGTTGGAAGATGGCAGTCCAGTAATTTTCGTCGTGCCCAACGATCATGTAAGGGAAAAGTCAGTTTCGGCAATTCACGAATGCCGGGCAAGGGGTGCGAAAATAATCCTAATCCATGAGGATGGCGATGATATATCTGAGGAATGCGACATTAGCATCGCTATACCAAAGGTAAACAACTACCTGTCACCTATGCTATCTGTCGTTCCGCTGCAGTTAATCTCATACTACACAGCAATCGCACTTGGATGTGATGTAGACCGACCAAGGAATCTGGCCAAGTCAGTAACAGTCGAGTAATTACAAAGTGGTGAAACGCTGTTCTTCTGCTTTCCATCTAAATGGTTTGTATCCTAACATGTGATTTGTATGTCGCATCTTAATTACGCTCATTTTGCGACTCACATCATCTGCCGAGCGTTCCATAACGAGGTGTATAACACCATCGGATAAGTAATCTTCAATGCCATATTCGCCAAATTGTTTGTGATCTTCTCCAGTCATTTCGCAAATAAAGAAAGAAGTCAATTCTAATCGGCGAACTGCTTCAAACAAGCGGAAAATTTCATCCCTAGGATTTTCCATTTTTGTAAGGGTAAAAAATGCGCCTAGTGAATCAAAGACAAGCAATTCAAAACCAATAGACTGACGATAAGAAGTAAGTTGTTTGATAAGTTGCCCCATCCAGTCAACTCTATTGCTCATACCTTGTTCATCGAGCTGCACACGTAAATCTACGAGGTCAATAATAGCAATTCGATTCCTTACTCTGGGATCGTCAACATTCATTCCCATGTTGCTCATATGGGCTCTTAGAGAATCTTTACCTTGTTCTAGAGTGATGTAAATCCCACTAGTTTCACCATACAAAACGGCATTATATAACATTGAAAAGGTCAAACTTGACTTCATAGCACCAGAGGCACCGGCAACCAAGCAGATGTGTCCCTGGGGTATGCCGCCTTGCATATTTTCGTCTAATCCTTCTATGTGAGTTGGGATTCGCTCTACTCCTGACACTCTGCCACCGATTATCCCAGAGTTGTTCATCACTTGAATATGTCTAAGTATTGTCAAAGCAAATGGTAAGGTTGATTGATTGGGCGAGTTGGTTAGATTTTCATGAGGGTTTGGTTAGCATCCCAGTCTGCTCGCCGGGCGGAAATGCTAGCACAAATATTTCCTAACCTGACCTGCCAGGGTATGGACTCAATCGACGAAACCTCTGCCGAAAAAACCGTTTCAGCGCAGGTTTTACAAATCTGCCAGAAAAAAGCCGCAGCAGTTGATGTCGAACAGGATTTTGATTGCATAATTGTAAGCGATACAATGCTTCAAGACCCCGAAGTTGATTCTATGTCGATGGGTAAAGCAAAAAATGCTATTGAGGCCGCTGCAATGTTGCATCGTTTATCTGGCCGTCGACATCGAGTATGGTCGGCAACTGGGATTTTTCACCAGTCTAAATGGGAATTTCATCTAAACCAAGCCATCGTTGAGATTGACCGACTCAGCGATGAGACACTGGTTGAATTGGTGCTTAATGACTCTTGGATTGGTAAGGCCGGCGCTTATGATTTGGCAGGTGAGATGGGAAAATATGCCAGACTAGTCGAGGGGGATGAAGCAACAGTGCTTGGTATCGCCGGAGATGCAATGGAGCGCTTGGTTCAATTGAGTGACTACGAGGTATAGCGCTCATAGTGCATTGGAATACGATGCCAGGTATCCAGTGACAGCACAAGATCTTTGAATAATATAATCAGCATGTATATTATCATAGATGTGAGGGCGAAATTACGCATGAAATAATACACAAGGTCAGTATTATCGCCAAAAATTGTGATTCTAAAACCAATCATAAATAGCGATGTCACACCAATAAAATTGAACACTAATATTTTGTAAAGGAAAGACCTGTTGTGTATTGATTGATGCAGGTGGTCCTTGTGGAGATAAATACCTGAACCCCAAATAGACAGCATCACGGTGGAGAAGATGAGTGTAACATATGAAATATTGATGAATTTTCCTTCATCAAAGTCAGGCAGAATGGACATTATTCCAACCACCATGAAGTACCATTGAGCAGAGCCAATCAAGGCTGAATGCGGTTGTGGGTTTTTGCCGACTGCCTTACGAATCATCTTGAATGGTCTAGTCGAGAAAAAAGCCCAGAAGAATGGGAGTGACTGGCTAAAATTAGCGAGACTTTCAGTAACCTGTCCACGCTCATACATCAAGACTGAGAAGCAATGTCCCAGTGCGAGTACTAGATATATTGCGACAACAGGTCTGAAATCACTGAATTTTACCAAATCCCATGACAATCTACGGTTGAAATGTGCCAGAATTAGCGATAACGCAATAGTACCCATTTGTAGCACGACATTGAAGGAGAAACCAAATTCTAGCAAACCGGTCTCTTGGCGAAATATCCAGCAACCTAAGACTGTTAGTGACGATACGGGAATCAGTAAAGCAGGGATTAATGCAACATTGCCACAATTAATCTGCTTCTCCTTCGAATCTAAATGTAATTTCCAACTCGGCCATGCAATAGAAATTAGCCCCCACGTCAACAAGACTAATCCAACTGTGACCATTTCAAACATTAGACTCAAGTTATTGGAAAATATGCCGCCCATAATTAGAATTTGGCCAATAATATTTACCAGTAAATATTGATTTGAGTGTGTGTGCGTGTAAGCTTCGCTATCGTGGGTTATGGGGAATAAATCGAACACAATCCCCACAACCATTGACATCAACCATCCCAAAGTTATCAAAGCGGTGAGGATGAATGCAATCTCTAGGCGATAATCATCCTGTCGAAAAGAGTATTCCGATTCCGTAGCCGATAGCCATGTAACGGTTAGCATGAATGGCACTGTCATCACCATTGATGAAACGAAGTGAGGTATGTATGAACCACTCAAACCGGAGAATGGAACCTTGAAACGGCCGGCCACGACAGGTCTAGAGGAAGCCCCCTTTTAAGCAAGTTTCCGACGGATATTGTCTATTTCATTAGTGGATTGATACCTAAACTATGGTTACCCACATCAACGATAACATCAGTTCCGGGTATCATTAGCAACTTGTCCTCTGAATCGAGTGCGAAGACTCCAACTCCGACCTCATCAGTCATCATTTTCAGATCTCTACGACAAGCATTCTGATGCGAGTCCATGTGCACTAGTCCTCTCAAATCAACAATTACCGTGTCGCCATTAGCTACTCTTTGAGCAATGCCCCTAGTTGGAATCCGTTTCATCTCATCCGGAGCCACATAACGTAGAGCCCTTGAAGGGAAAGACCGTCTTGCTAAATTTTGGATTCCTAAGTCGTGGAATGGTTCCCCGTCAGCAGTTAATGGGCCATCCCAATTTTGTGGAATGGGAACTGATGGAGATTTAGTTGTGACCTTGGGAAGTTCACTCAGAGGTTCAGGCTCAGCGACGGTATCGTTTGGGGTGAGGGTCGACTGTGATAACCGGTTGTCGGCAGTTGTCTGGTTAGTTTCAGGAACTGGGTTTTGCACGGGTTTCGAAGGTCCGTCTGGATCGGGTAATCCAAAAAAACTCCACAAACTAGCCATCAAAACACTTCACAAATCAAGATCATCCAAAAAGTCGCTCGGAGAACTGTTGTCTGATTGTGATGTAGTATCTGTAACTGTTGGTTGATACTCGACTGGTGACGGTGTTTGTGCAGCAAGGTATTGAGCGCCATAGTATTGCCACTGTTCCATAGTCCAACCTTCTGGTAATCCAGTTGCTGGCAATGGCGGGCCATTGTCAATAGCAGGAGTAGTATTGGTCGGAGGTGGATTCGGTTCGATAATTTGAGGTGCTGGGTTATAGGCGGAGAATGGGTCTGTTTGTTGGGCCATAGGTTGTGGGTCGTACGCTGAATATAGATCCTGTTGACCGGTTTCTTGTTGATAAATACCGAATTCAGTGTTAACATTCGGTGTGGTAATCGGTTCACTAAATTGGCTTAAAGAGGGGTCTGGTAGACTAAAGTCAGTATATTTGTCATGCTTAGAACCGGTGTTTCTGGTAAACAGCAAAAATGCCGCTAAACCGACAACTACTATCACGAGTATACCAATGACTAACGCTCCAACGCCACCAACTGAATCAGTGATGGATTGAAACAATGTGTCCGCCGGCTTTGCTTTGACAGTAATCTCAATTGAGGTAGTGCTAGAGTCGCCGTCATCATCTGTTGCGGTAAGAGTTATGATCCAAGTTCCTGGTGGAAGGTCGCTCATGAGCCATTCGGCTCCATAGTAGTCAATATCACCGGTGTATTCACCATCCAAGTCTGAATCGATATGATTACTGTCCCAAGCGTAAATAAGCGACTGTTTATCAAACGCAGTATCAGTTGTAGTTATTCCAGACAGGGTTAGATTATCTCCTTCATTCAGCGCAAGAACATCAGTACTATTGGTTATTTTTGCTTTTGGCGCTCCATTTAACACTGTTACGTTAACGATTACTGAATCACTGGCACCATCATCGTCGGTTACGGTAGCAGTAATTGTTCTGGTGCCTTCGGTTGACCATGAAGCGGTCATTTCAGGTCCGCTAATGTCGCAATCATTATCAAAAACTCCGTCGCCGTTTTCGTCACCTAAAGCATCGAGGTCCCAGCATATAACGAGACTGTCAATATCCGATGCTGTATCAGTAACATCGGCAGTGAATGTGATGTTATTGTCTTCAAAAATTGGTTGGGTCGACCCTAGGTTCGCAATTGATGGAGCCACATTGGAGATATTTACTACCCCTATTGCAACATCAGATTTTACATTGTCATTATCGTATGCAACTACTGACAGAGTATGAAGTCCAGAGGTTGGCCAAGATACAGTAGTCTGCGATGATGGCCCGACAGTGGTCACTGTCCAGTTGTCATCTAAATCGGATGGAAGCCATTCAATTATCAGCGTATCTTTGTCTAGTGGAGTATCGTCAGCAACAGCGCGCAAAATTACGGTTTCATCCTCATTTAGATTCCAATAACCCAATGAATCTGTTGATTGATTTTGACCTGCTTTCCACAACTCCGGTTGAGAGATTGTTGGTGCAACATTAAGCACTTGGATTGTTGTATTCACAGTTGTTGTAGCACCATCGTCATCAACGGCTACTGCGGATACGGTTAATTCCCCTTCTTCACTTGCTAGGAAAGTGCAGGTTGGCTGTGTAGTCCCCTCATTGCAGTTCAGTCCTGGCCACGAAATTGTCACCTCTTGTCCAGACGGTGAAATCGTATCGACATCTCCGCTGTCACTGGCATCAGCGAAAACAAACTGATTTACATCGATAGACTCGGGAACTGTGACATTGATGAACGGAGCTCGATTTAACACAGATGCACTCACATCAATAGTATCCGTATCTAGTTCATCGTCGGTTACCAAGACCAGTATGCTCCAAACTCCACCATCGCTCCAATTATATTCGATAATGCAGTTTTCTGTGTCGAAGTTCTCAATAAGACCAGGCCGTTTTTCAACGGAAAATCGACAGGTTACATCGCCGCCGTCCTCATCAAAACTTGACGATGCGTCTATTGTTACATTGTCGAATGTATAGACCCCATCGATTACAACTGCTTGTGCCGTTGGGGTTCTACCGATAAATATCTCAACATTGGCGAGATTATTGCTGCGGTTTGAATCTTCGACGACCAATTCATCAGGGTCGACTTCGATATTGAGGTTTTGGATGCCTATTGGTTCAGATGGGGGGACCGTCCACTCTACATCGACTCGTGCTTCGCCATAGGATGGTATAGCCGGCAACGGTTCCGTAATTACCGTCCCGCTTGGGGTGGTGACATCGATTGTTGTTGCGGTGGACGCCAATAAGCCACGATTTTGCGTTGGTATGGAAAATGACAGTAAATCTCCGGGTAGTGCATTGTAACCAATTGATTTTGTCAAAATAGAATCAACACCATCTCTGGTTCTAGTGACAATTATCGCTTCGGACTGGGCAATTAAATCGACAGGTGTTAGAGACAAATCAATAACTATCGTTGCAGCACCAATAATCTCGGTCTGCGGATCCCAAACAATAAGTCCATTGCTAGAATAGTCATCACTGGCATTTGTTGTATCTACCACATCAGATGAATTTAGCACTGCGGTGGCTTGACCGTTACTGTCGGTTGTTGGATTTAGTAAAGTAGCACTCATTTCGTAGCGCAACTGGAGGTTTGTGTTTGGCTGAACTCCATTTGGTCCGCTATAATCTATGGAGACTGTCTGTTCAGCATTCGGTAAAGTTGCGACTGCTTGTAGCCCGATGTCAATTTCAATATCTCTGGTTCCAGGATTTGAACCTGCGCTGACACCACTCGAGCCAGCCGGCTGATATTCCTTGAGCAACCAATCAATGGTAAACCCTGCTGCATTACTTATTCGCATCCATGAGTTATATCTTACATCAGGGCAATACCAATTGAAACCTTGACTTACACCGGTGACATTCCACTCGTTTACCTTGTAAGAGTCATCACATCCTGAATATCCAATATTTTGGCCATCTTCTGTTGGAATGCCGTTTTCCGTTACCTGCCAACTATTGTTTTCAGGTCCAGCTGTATCAAATTCCGACGGATCAAAAAAGTCAGAAGAGCCGCTGACGCTTGTAGAGGCAAAGAACTCCATGTACCATTGATCACCAGTTCTTAGTGGGAAGTCATATTTCTCCTTTGGTGGATTGTATGATGTATCAAAAGATATAACTGCTACATCTTGTTCAAGGAAACCAAGGTTTAGTGGCCGGAATTTAACATCAAGAGTAAACTCTGAATTTATTACCGCTAAATCTCGCACTCGGATTATATCTTCACCAGTATATCCGATGTTTAGTCGTCCAGAGAAACCCTCTAATGTGGCTCCATTGTTACCAGAGGTGAATGACCCGGCAATTTCCATTTTGTAAGCAAGAGTTTGAACGTTGTTAACATTGATGAAGAAGATATCAGTTACCTCATACACCGTATCACCAGTAAGTGTGTTCAGTGATGCTGAAACGTTTGCTTGTTGGATTAATTGTTGGACATCAAACTGAGTTTCGTAAGTGTAGCGGTCACCGATGCGCCAGGATGGGACATCAGGCCAACCATTTAGGGTATTTGATTCACTAATATTGACCTCTGACAACATTGTTGCATCTGTTGAATCGCGTAGATTTGTTAGAGGTGCCATAACTATGGTCAAAATCAAAACAACTGCTAAACTCCGTTGTTTAAGCATGGCTATCCGATGAAGTCATATTACTTGAGAAAGTCGTTCTCAAGTCTATTTTTGTGACTTCAACCATTCGTGCCCATAATAATTCCACTGGTCCAATGTCCAACCATCTGGAAGACCAGTGGGTGGCACTTCTGGTCCAGCAAGTAAATCATCGATAGAAATGTCATCGGAATTTACCGCTTCGGGTGCGGTCTGCAACGCCTTATCGAAGATAAAACCGGGTGGAGGTGCGGCTGGTTTACGGGTTTCCGAGGCCAATTTATCCTCACTATCAAATGCGGTGTCCAACTGGTTTTGTTCCCAATCCTTCACTTTACCAGCGTCCTTACGGCGGCGCCCAATCAATACTATTAGCATAATTACGATTAATACGAGTGCTAGTTGAGCGAGGGGGTTTGCCTCCTCCCCTGCTAACAGAGCTCCAGTTTCTTGGATGACATTTCTGTCTGCTGGACCTATATTGATGACCAATTCTTTGAAGCCCGGCTTTTCAGGATTCTCATCCCAGACGATTGCTTTGACGGTTACCCTTCCCTCGGCTTTGAAAATATGTTCTACTCGGGCGCCGATTAAATCTGCATCATTGTCTTTTACTCCGTCACCATTGCTGTCAATGCTAGTATCGGTATCCCATGCATAGTTCAATCCTGATAAATCATTCAACGAGTCTATCGTTTGACGCGCATCTAAAACACAACTTTCATAGGCTCTGCACTCAATATTAGCGACCTTAACCATAGGTGGTATGTTGACCACATCAACGACAACGATTTCACTGGTCGTCGCCCCATCATCATCGGTGACGTGATAGACAACAGTGTGAGAGCCACTCCGGTTCCACGCATAATTTAGCACATCTCCAATGATGTCGCAATCATCGCTAGCACCGCCTTGACCATCGCTATCAATTCCCGGATCTATATCCCAGCACTTTACTAATGATGCTAAGTCACTTGGCGTGTCGGTTGAATTACCAATGATGGTTATTGATTGACCCTCAGCTATTGGCAAGATAGTATCAAGTGGTTGCACACTAGGAGGGACATTTCTAACATTGACCCACCTCTCATTTGTTGAACTAGCGGCTCCGTCGTCGTCGATAACATCAAGCCTAATTGTGTGTAATCCAGAAGTCTGCCAACTCATTTCGAATTCGGTGACTCTACCCCGCAGGAAATATATCAAATCGGGTTGCTGGTTATCAGGCCACCAAGTGTGGTCTAACTCTTGAATGTCATCGATTGAATCCTCTGCTTGCCCTTTGATAGTGACTAATTGATCCTCATATAATTGCCAAATTTGTTGTTCATCAGATTCAATTATCGCATTGTTTTCATAGAGATTGATTATTGTGCTGTGTGGTGCAATGTTAGTGAATAAGATATCGATATGTGCTTCAGTTTCTGCCAAATCATCATCGACACCCACTGCGGTAAATGTGTGGTAGCCCTCTGTTGATGCTGTTGTTGTGCAGGTCTTGGTATAGTATCCTTCCATACACTGTGCATCTGGCCAGTAGACATCAACAACGCCTGGAAATACATCTTCAGAATCAGTATCGTTGGCAAATGCGTAAAGAGTGATTGGGTGTTCTACGCGCGCCTCTTCTCGCATGCTTCTAATCTCTAACATTGGCGCACGGTTAGTGATATTGGCGTATAGAATGGCTTCAACCTCATCACGTTCCTCATCCACTACGGTCACTGAAATCGGATAATTACCATCATCAATCCAAGTCCAGTTAGTTTGACAACTAGTTGAAACAACTTCACGGTATGCCCATGACCTACTACCATCATCATAAGGGATATCAAAAATACAGTACACATCGCCGCCATCATCATCGAAGCTTGAACTTGCGTTGATGAATACCTCTACCTTTGTCTCAGCAGTG
>DALZ01000184.1:18793-26837 GCA_002496955.1 Euryarchaeota archaeon UBA128
AACTTCACGGTATGCCCATGACCTACTACCATCATCATAAGGGATATCAAAAATACAATACACCTCGCCGCCATCATCATCGAAGCTTGAACTTGCGTTGATGAATACCTCTACCTTTGTCTCAGCAGTGACATGATTTATTGCGGGAGTGGGTAATCTGCCGACGAATAATTCTATTATGGCATAATCGTTACTTGGGTTTGCATCAGCGTTGTTCAATCCCTGTGGATCGGCTTCCCAGGCAATTGGAACATTACCTATCGATGCTAAATCAGGAACGTCCCAGGTGAAGTTGGTACGATAAATCTCATAAGTTGATAGAGCGGGCAACGGTAGTGAAAAATCATTACCAGTCGGCGGGTAAATTTGTAGATTTGTTGCCACACTATCGGTGATTCCATTGTTCTGAATCGATACCTCAATTATCAGTTGGTCACCGGGTAGAACATTGTATCCAGATAGTGTGTTGAGTTGTTTCATATCCCCGTCTCGATTCCGGGTAATAATAGCTCGTTCAGCATCGGCAAATAAATCCAATACAACCAAATCTTCATCTAAAGTAATCGTTTTTGCGCCAACGAGATTTCCGCTGCTGGCGCGCGCAACCAAACCATGGCTTGCCCAATCGTTTGAAGTAACAGAGCCATCTTCGTTATTTCCAATGTTGATTGTGGTCCATGCGCTGCCATTAGCCGCAGTGGTTAAGCTTTGAATTTCACCAGTTGCTTCATGTCTTAATTCTAATGAGAGTCCACCAGTAGTCCCGAAACAACCGCTAGTGGATGAGGCGTTCACCCAAACATCTATCGGAGTATCTAAGGCAGTAACATCATTTACAGTGCCTACCGTTAAGCAATCGTCTCGAGCGCCCGGGTTATTGTAGATGTTCACTCCAGACGAATCTTTTGGCATGTATTCTTTGAGCCTGAAATCAATAGTCAGGCCGACATCCTCCTCGGTATGCTTCCAAGCAAAATTTCTTGCCGCGGGACAGAACCAATGGTAACCTGACTCCTCACCATCGGAATTAAATGAAGTGATTTCGTAAGAGTCATCGCAACCACCATAATTGATTGTTTGACCAAATTCATTGATTGGTGAGCCAGTATTTGTAACCTCATAGGTTGAACTGTTGGTCTCTGAGGTCGGTGGTGGGAACGGAGTAATGTAGTCACTTGAGCCAGACCATTGCGAGGTTGAGGTAATAGTTGTAGTCCAACGGTCACCATCACGTAGAGGGAAATCATAATTTTCACTAGCCGGTGAATATGTATTCGAGATGGTAATATCCCCGACGGTTTGTTTGAGAAAACTTATCCCACTCGGGGTAAATTCGATGAACAGATCAAGATCACTCCTTAATGATGCTAAATCACTCACTCTGAGTACTTCTGTTTGAGTAAATTCGATTTCAGCAGTTCCGGTAAAACTATCCAGCGAGACACCAGATTTGTCAAAGTTAGCCGATGTTCTGACAGTATAAACCAAGGTAGGGGTTCCAGCCACATTTTGTTCAGTAATCGACAGGACTTCGGTTATGGAGTCGCCGTTGATTTCACCGACATTGGCCTCAACTCCTGAATCTATTACCAATTGTGTGGGGTCAAATGTACCTGCATATTTCCACTTATCACCCACTCGCCATACCGGGACATCAGGTGGCGACGATGCAGTCTTTTCAGCCTCCATTGGCTCAAAAACATGGTCTAGTTTGGGGTTGTGTTGGTAGTTAATTGTTGTTGACAGCAGTAGTATGAGTATCAATCCTACGGCTTTGATATGCCGTTGGTAGCCACCCCGCATGCTTCAGCCAAGGCGGAGTAGGCAATGAACGCTTCTCTTGAATAGAGTGAATGGGTAATTTCACTTCACAGCAAGTCTGCTAACTCATCTTTGATAATCTCGACCGCTTCGAGAATTTCATCCTTGTGTCGTGCGCCGGTGATTACCATCTTTCCACTACCGAAAATCAGACAGACGACCTTCGGGTAGTCGAGTCGGTAGATTAGACCAGGGAATTGCTCTGGCTCGTATTCGACCTTATCAAACGGCAGGTGGAAGGTTAAGTTGTTCAAATTCAGCTTTCTAGGCACGCCGGCAAGTGGCTCGCCAGTAAATTTGTCATTGCCGTCATAGTCTTCAGGGTAGTGTAGCGCATAAGTAGCAACCATGTTTTGAACTTCAATTTCGACATCGGCTAGATCCCATGTTTTGATACCAGCACCCCGTAGGTCGGAAATCATGCGGTCTATTCCAGTGTGGATGTTGTCCTCATCCTTCCCACCAGTGCACACAGCCCTTCCAGAGCGGAACATTAGGATGGCAAGTTTTGGGTCAGTAACTCGGTAAACTACTCCGGGAAACTGTTCCGGTTCATATTCACAGTTTAGTTGAATAGCGATATCAGGTAAGTCAAGCTCTTCAGCAACCCTTGTGCTAGCAACTACATTTACTACAGTTAGACGTTCTTCATCAGTTGGCATGTTTAAAAGCCACTTATAAGAGGTATTTAAAGGACCGCTTTTCCCTTAAGAAGTCAAAACGTCCTCAGAATCATGATTTTTGCCAAAATGTAGAATTGGGCAAGGAATCTATTGACATTCCGGGACTACCAAGTTTAGAAATTAGGGTTCTACCCCCTGCGAGTTCGATTGCATCACTTGTTGCGCGAGGATTTTTTGTCAATGCGACCATGCATCCACCACCACCAGCACCGGTCAGTTTTACCCCTAAACTGCTCGGGGTTGCCGCCCTGATTAGAACATCTAATTCTGGGCTTGAAACTCCGATACTTTTCAGCATGAGCTGATTTTCGCTCATTGTTCTGCCAACTGCAGCATAATCTGCTCTTTTTAGGGCTTCAATACCACGTCGAGCAATTTTACCTATGGTTTCAATCTCTTCGATTTTTGTGGGGTTATCCTGCAGCATTTTTGCGACTTTAGCAACTTGCTTTGCTGTTGGAGCATTGACTCCGGTATTGCCAATAACCAAGTAAACATCATCAGGCTGAGCTATCGATGCCAATTGATGAATGTGCCATCTGACAGTCCCACTAGGCGTAGTTAATTCTCTGTGATACAGGTAGTCTAGTTTGTGCTCTTGTTGGTCTGAAATTACGATAATTCCACCGTGAGAACAAGTTGATGAATCCATCGGCGATGCCCGGCCTTTCTGAGCGATCGCCTCGACGCTGTGTGCTAAGATGGCATTCTCATCTTCGTCGACAGACTCAGGACCAGTTAGATGGAATAGTTCTGCGAGTGTTTGGTCGGGGAATATTCCGGTTTTGTTATCATACGCACTGGTGAGGGAAATTGTCGAGCCAAAACCCTCTGCCCAATGCACTCTATCGTTAGAGCCCGCCTCTCTCATCAATCTCCCTCTTGCTAGGCGTAGTGCGCCAGCAAAGGCTACCGATAAAGCAGCAGATGAACCCAAACCTGCTGCACGCGGGATGTTTCCCTCGATGTGTATCGATAATGGCGGTGCACCGGATTCCTTTGGCCATAGTTTGTTGATTAATGCGGCAATATGTGGGTTTCGTTGCATGTTTAACTCACTGCCATCAAGGAGCCAAATTCCACTGGGCGATGGCTGTATACGAACCGAGATTCGTTGGTCTATTGCCACTGCAACCGCAGGATGACCATACACGACTGCATGCTCTCCAAACAGAATGCATTTGCCTGGAGCGCTGGTCGTAATACTTGTCATAATTGCCCTCCATTTTGCCTGCTTATGTGTCATGCTCACAAGGTTATTGTATTAGTGCTTTGATACGGAGAGTTCAATACTCGTACTGCCATGGCCCAACAATAGCGCGACTGGGGCGATATGGTGAAACACCCACTTATGATGGATTATGGGCCCATCTCCGGATGGGTAATTCTACTACTACTGGGAGGTATCTCTGTATCTTTTTTCTCCTATCAAGTATGGAAGGCAACTCGTTTGGTTATGGTGGGTAAACCCGATTATCGCTTTGATAATTGGCCAGCCAGAGTAAAAGAGGTCGCCACTGGATGGTTGGGGCAAAAGAAAGTTCTGCAAGACCGGGTTGCGGGAGGCATACATGTGTTGATGTTTTGGGGCTTTTTGATGCTCTCAACAGATATGTTTGACCTAGCAACCGCAAACTGGTTTTCACATAGCTTCCTGCCAGCATTCGTCAAAGGACCATGGAATCTAATTGTCGAAACAGGCTACACAATCGCCCTGATAGGGTGTGTTGCTGCTCTAACCCGCAGGGTTGTCTTTACTCCAGAAAAACTCAAGGGGAAATCACAACTTGAGGGAAATATCATTTTGATGTTGATAATGACTATCACTGTCACTTCATTTTTTGTTGAAGCCGGGGAGGCAGGAGTTTCCTCAACTTATGAGCCGATCGGTGCTTGGGTGGCAACTACAATTGCCCCATCAACTGCGGTGGTTGTAGGCGCTTATTGGGCTCACATGTTGGCCATTGCCACATTCATGTTTTTGATTCCTCTTTCCAAGCATATGCATTTGGTTATGGCGTTTCCCAATGTCTTTTTCCACGATATGCGGCCTATGGCAACTATGGAGCCGATGCAGGTTGATGACCTGGGCAAAGCGGTTTTATTAGACGATTTAGACGTCGAATCATTTGGTACGGCAAACTACACCGATTTAACATGGCGTAGCCTGATAGATGGGTGGGCTTGTACTTCCTGCGCTAGATGTCAAGATGTGTGCCCAGCATACGCGTCTGGTAAAGCCCTAAATCCAATGCAAATTATCCATGATGTGCGGAATTATGCCAACGATAATTACTCAACATTGATCGAGGGGGAGACCCCTGAGGAAGATATCATCGCCAAATTTGGCGAAGAGTCAATCTGGGCTTGCACGACATGTCATGCTTGTGTCGAGGCATGTCCGATTTACATCGACCACGTACCGAAGCTTACCGATGCACGACGACATCTGATGATGGAACGAATGGAGTTTGACGAGAAGGTGGAGGCTACCGTGATGCCGTTGATGGCCACAATAGAAAATCTAGAGTCTGATTCAAATCCTTATGGCTTACCTTCGCACGAGCGTGGCGAATGGGCAGAAGGTCTTGATGTCAAAATCGCTGAACCTGCAGAATACATCTATTTCGCAGGTTGTGCCGCATCGTTTGATGAACGCAACAAGAAGGTTGCAAGGGACACGATTAGTATCATGAAAGAAGCCGGACTCGATGTTGGCATATTAGGAATGCAAGAGGGCTGCACTGGAGATGCCGCTCGCAGAGCAGGTAATGAATACTTATTTCAAATGCTGGCCGAGACTAATCTCGCAACTTTTGAAGAGATTGGCGTAAAGAAAATAGTCGCTTCCTGCCCGCATTGTTTCCACACACTGGGCAAAGAATACAAAGACTACGGAGGTGAAGATATCGAGGTCATGCACCATTCGCAACTAATAGATCACCTACAAGTTGAGGGCAAATTACCAAGCCCCGAACATGATGGCTCTATCACATTTCATGACCCTTGTTACTTGGGCAGAATTGGTGGCGAACTGGAGGCGCCAAGGAGCGCAATTGGTGGTGTTGATGTCGAAGCCGAAAGAAGTGGGCGTGGCTCATTTTGTTGTGGTGCAGGCGGGGCGCAGATGTGGATGGAAGAGCATGTTGATGAAGGGTATGACCGAGTCAATATAATTCGCTCAAAAGAATTGGCTGAGACTGGTGCAGATACTGTGGCAGTAGGCTGTCCATTTTGTTCGACCATGATAACCGACGGACTTTCAGCAATAGGTTCGGAAATGGAAGTATTAGACATCGCTGAGATTGTTTGGGAGCAGATAAAAGCCAACGATGAGGCCATTGAAGCCAAGAAAGTTGAAAACTCTGAAGCCCTTGAAGCATGATGTCATGCGCCTATTGATTGTCGACTTGTTGGCTGAGCGAAAGGCTTTCGGCAAGGAAGGAGTGTTGGAAATAATCTCGCATTTTGATAAGCCCGAGGTATTCTTGTGGTCACCTCATACCACAACCAGAACCGAATATGGCTTTGGCATCGTGGTCGATAAACCAGTAGATTGTGACTATATTGTAGTGACCGGTTCACGACGCAATGTAAGCTCTTGGGAGCCGTGGATGGACGATGTTGTGGAACTAATTCGCACAGCAAAGGTCCCAATTATTGGGATTTGCTTTGGTCATCAAATCATTGCCGCCGCATTTGGTGGTAAGGTTGAGCGAGCCGCTGAGGGTAGTCATTTTGTTTCAGAGGTAGAGTATACTAACGGGATGACGGCAAATGCCGTTTTTACCCACCAAGACCACGTGGTAGATGCTGGTGAGTTGGAGATAACTGCCTCTGCCAAACACTGCGCAATTGCCGCCTGTCAACATCCCAGCCGGCCAATAAAAACGGTCCAATACCATCCTGAAGCAACTAAGAAACTACTTGGCGAAGCCATCCGATTAGGCGATATAACCAAAGATGAGGCTGCAGTTTTTGATATGTCTTTGCCGATTATAAACGTCAAAGACTCACTCCTCAGTTGAATTTGATAGGGCGATAAAGTCCTGTTCAAAAGAGTACAAACAGAGAATTAATCCAACAAACAATGCATATTCAGCAAATGCAGCCACATCTATGGCTTCCTGTATACGATCTAGAGTGAAAATGGTGTCATCTTCAAGACCATAATCATCTAGGTCACTGAATGCTCGTACGATCGCTTGAGTCATAACGATGTATGATGTTATGGATAAACCGATGCTCAATCTTCGAAGATTCTTGCCTCGTCGGTTAGCATTGGGAATAGCAAAGTGTGAAATGACCGCCCAGAGCAACCCGACTTGGAATACTAAAGAAGCAGTGATAATGTGTAATGCCAGGTGGTCATACATATCAGCAAATGACATTATGAATAAGTTTGCACCAGTAAACAAACCACAACATAAAGCTAAATCTAGCAACTTACTACGGCTAATTCTGCGATATTCCTGCCACATTCGATAAGCAAACACCATTTGAACTAGACCGGATACTGCCAAACCGACCGTGAACACGAGTTGCTCTAAACCGGGGTAGTCAGCCTCAGAAATAAAAAAAGGGAAGTCTCTGGAATTACCGCTGATTATGTGAATCAGCATGGCAAATGGGACAGTGGTGGCAGGTAACAACCAACTGGTCCGGATAATTATCCGATCAGGAATAAATTTCCCCGCAACAATAATCCCATTGCCAGCGTTCTTCACCGTAACACCGAGTCTGCCTGTATGCAACCTATCTATAACCTTCAAGTGTGATGGCCAACACCGCAGCCTGTTTCAAATGCCTCTAAGAGTCCACGACACACGTCGTCGAGAAAAAGTTCCGTTCAAAACGATGGAACCCGGTAAAGTCTCGATGTATGTTTGTGGGGTAACAGTTTACGACAAATGTCATTTAGGCCATGCTAGATGTTATCTTTCATTCGACTTGATTCATCGTTGGCTGGAAGCCTCTGGTTTTGACGTACACTACGTGCAAAATTTTACTGATATCGATGATAAAATCATCAAACGAGCAAATGAGACTGGCCAAGATTGGCGGCGTATAGTAGAAGAAAACATTACTGGATATTATGAAGATATGGACGCCTTAAACATTCTTCGCGCCGATGACTACCCACGGTGTACCGAATACGTTGAAGATATGATTCGCATAACTGAAGACTTAATTGACAAAGGTCATGCTTATGCCGCAAATGATGGAGTATACTTTGAAGTTGAGTCTGCGCCCGAAAAGTATGGTCAATTAACCGGTCAAAATATTGACGCAGTGCGGTCTGGTGCAGGCGGTAGAGTTGGTGATACTGGGTCAGGTAAAAAAGACCACAAGGATTTCGCCTTATGGAAAGCTGCCAAACCGGGCGAGCCGACTTGGGATTCACCTTGGGGGCCGGGACGCCCGGGGTGGCATATCGAGTGCACTGCGATGTCGCTTGATCATTTTGGCACTCAATTTGACATTCACGGTGGTGGCCACGACTTGCGTTTCCCGCATCATGAAGCAGAGATATTCCAGGG
>DALZ01000062.1:0-281 GCA_002496955.1 Euryarchaeota archaeon UBA128
TGCCGCTTGCTATATTCTACAACCTTCCCATCTCTATGTAACAAGTTCATGGTTTCATGGGCTTCGGTAACTGTCATCGTCATTAGGTTACGTTCCTTGCGATGTTTAGCGACGAGTTGTTGATAATTAATCGGATGAAAATCATCACCCCACAGCAAGATGAATTCTTGTTCTAGGTAATCGACAGCATTCCATAATGCCCCACCAGTTCCAAGCGGTTGTTGCTCCTGCACAAAAGTGAGGGATACTGATGGGTGGTAGTACTTGTTGAACTGTTCCCC
>DALZ01000062.1:610-932 GCA_002496955.1 Euryarchaeota archaeon UBA128
AGATGTCCAGTCAGCACGAGTGCTCTTTCACAACCTTGCTCACTAATCCAGTCAAGAATGTGTTCAATGATCGGTTTATTGTAAACCTCAATAAGCGATTTTGGTACATGTCGAGTCAATTCTCCCAATCTAGTTCCAAGGCCTCCTGCCAGTATTACGACCTGTGGCATCCCGCCAGAGTGTGAGGTCTCATCATTCACAAAACAGTTAAACAAAACTAGATTAATGAAATAATCGGCAAATCAACCTTGCAATTCGTGCTCTAAACAACTATAACCAAACTAAGTAATTATCGTGAGGGAAAAGACATAACCTCAAACGG
>DALZ01000062.1:1233-8454 GCA_002496955.1 Euryarchaeota archaeon UBA128
GGGAAAAGACATAACCTCAAACGGGTGAAGAATTTGAGATGGCCATGTCCGAACACGTTGGCAAACCATCAAGCATCAATATCGTCAACTGTGCATTCTTAATTGGAATGCCGATATTAGCCACTGCGTCCCTCATTTATTACTCCCTAAACTATGGCATCAGTTGGTTTGAACCAATTATCTTCATTGCCTTTTATCTAGCCTCTGGGTTATCAATAACTGCAGGTTATCATCGATTGTTCAGCCATCGAACGCACAAAGCAGCATGGCCGTTGAAATTATTTTACGCGTTGTTTGGTGCTGCGGCATTTCAAAACTCTGCCATAAAATGGTGCAGTGATCACCGCAGACACCACCGAAAAACCGACAAAGAAGAAGACCCATACTCGGTAAATAGAGGATTCTTTTGGGCACACATCGGCTGGGTTATGGTCGATGAAGGCGAAGAAATCGTCGAGAATGTGAAAGACCTGCAAGCGGATCGCATCCTTGCATGGCAAGACCGTCACATTTTCTTGATCGGATTTCTCGTTGGTATTTTAGCCCCAGGTCTGGTTGGTCTCGCTTGGATAGGTGGAATTCATGGGTTTTTAGGCGGAATGATATACGGCGGTTTCGTAAGAGTGGTAGTCGTTCATCATGCGACTTTTCTTATCAACTCCGCTGCGCACACATGGGGATCTCAACCATACTCTACCGAAAATTCCTCAAAGGATTCCCCGATTCTCTCGTTCTTGACTTTTGGCGAGGGTTATCACAACTTCCACCACACTTTCCAAGCCGACTATCGTAATGGTCACAAATGGTACCACTGGGACCCGTCTAAATGGTTGATTAAATCTGCCTCTTGGGTTGGCCTAACCCGTGAACTACACAAAATACCTCCCAAAGTAATCGAAGCACGAAAAATGAAGAGAACCTTCCAAAAGAAGGCTGACGGTAACGAAATTGAAAACCAATTCCAAGAGAGATTTACCGAATGTATTGCCCAGATGCGCAATGGATTTACTGAGTTACTCCAGAGAAGGAAAGAATATACTGTCGCCAAGCAATCTAAAAAATCTCAAACTAAGGATGGTTGGAAGGCCGTGAAAGAAGGTCACAAGATTCGCATCAAGCAATGCAAAATTAGGATTGCTAAAGCACGAATTGAATTCAAGCTATTGGTACAAGCCATGCGACTGAACATCAACTCGAAAGCGATCACTGCCTAGTTCTGTTCGTCATTTCGCGCCACTGTTGCACATTGTAAAGCGCTATCACAAACCTGCTGGGCATCGGTTTCCAGAGTAGCCATGATTGGCGATAATTCGCCATAGTCAACCAATAAACTCGGACCTTGTGCAAGATAGTAAACCGAACCTCTGCCGTCTCTGGAATCTTGAGCAGTTGAGTTGTTATTAGCCGCACAATCTCCGGTACAACCATCGGCAAATGCCACATAGACGCGTCCTTGTCGATCGATGTGCAGATCATTGAAATCGAGCAGATTACGGTTTGATCCACCGATATCTCTACAATCGCCCGAATTTAGACAAATCGAACCTACCTGTACAGGGTCGTCTGTTACTCGATAGGTGTGGAAGATTGGTTCTGGGTCTAGAGCATTCAAACTGTATGTGATATACAGATGGTAGGTGACATTATTTGGAGCATAATGGGCATTACCGTCCCAAGGGTTTCCATCAATATCAGATTGGTTCAGTAAAGATGAATTTTCACTACCCAAGTAGGTCACTGCAATTCTACCAGGGTCGCCAGCATCAGTCTGCGGGAACACGGAGGAGATTACCTCCACTGGTGAAATTCGGATACTCTCTTGTTCCCATGTTTCGCCAGAATCGATAGACCGGGACATGTAGACTCCTTCATCACCACCAGTCCAGACATGGTATGCATTAGATGCAGTATCGGTTGAAATTTCCGAATTCTTCCGTGGATATGGCGTCCCTACATCTTCACCCATGGTTCTCTCGAACCAAGTAAAACCATTGTCTTTCGAGACAATTACTGAAGGTGTTGCTACGCGGGGCGTGACGTATACTGTGCCATCTGGTGCAGTAGAAATTGCGCCGTGCAGGCCGCCATTAGTTGTTGCAAGACCGATGATTTGGCCGCCAGTCTCAAATGTAGCACCGCCATCAAAACTGGTGAAACAAAAGATTCCGGCTAATTTATTGTAGCAATAATAGACTGCGGTCTCATAAATTGTGCTACCGGTAATCTGTCCCAAAGCACCATAACCAGCACTGGTCCAAGGGCCGCTTGCTAACTTGATGTGGTCATTGATAGGAGTTGTACCTGAGTCGTGAGGGTTGCCCAACCAAGTCTCACCGTCATCATCACTCCAGCAAATCCATGAGGTCTCAAGACCAATCATTTGCACATTGAATACCCGGTCTGTGATTGGATCAACCCATCCGTAAGGATCACTGGTCGTTGGAGAGCATTGAACGGGATCTTGTGTCTCCTCCCAGGATTCACCATAATCACAAGAACGCATAACCTTCTCCATGGCAATAAAGAAAATACAACCGCTAGATGTTACACCGATGCTTGGTTCTTTGCCAGTTTCACCAACATCGCTGAATTGGAAGGTCATTTCTACAGCCGGAATGTCAACTGAATTACCTGTTTTGTCGGTAACAAAAATGCGTGGCTCTTCCTCTATTACGACTACTGGTATTTCGACAATCTCATCATTACTGAAGCATCCTGAAAGTGACATAGTCACCATCAAAGTGACTAGAAGGATTGCAATACTCCTCATGTTGGAAGGCTAAATGCGCTTCTTCAATAGGATTACTATCAGAACATTAGGCCATTAATTGCTAGAATTGAACCAACAACTATACCGAATACTGGCAGCATTTTTGACATTAAATGCGGATCTGTAACCGGCTTGCCATTTATTGTCATATTGTCTTCCATCCCTTCGTCTCTTAGTCTGAAGTAGGCTAGCATGGTTAGCAGCATGACTACCGGACCAACAACTGCGTCCATCTGTTGCATATCACTCGCATTTCTTGCATTATCAACAACTAAACCAACATAATTAGCAATTACAATAGTCATGAAAGCGAACATTGCTGGGTGGATGATTGTCCACTTTCCAGCCGCACCCTCAGTGAGTACCAATCCCGCCCAAAGTGTGTAAATTAGAATTAGACTGCCAGATACTGCAACTATTGCATCAGAAGGAACGCCCAATCCTTTTGCATCTCCATTTTCAGGATAAAGTTCTCGAGCGAGGTCTGGGAAATTATCAGAAATTACACTTTCAGGGGTGAAAATCATCCGAAGTGAGTAAAATAATCCAGTCAGCACCAAAATCCCGAGTGCTACCAAGGCAACCTTATCTTTGACGTTGATGCCTGGCTTATAGTCGCTCAAGCCATCATTAACTCCTTCATCACGAAGTAAGAAATAGGCTGCTGTATACAAAGCGGTGGTTATCAGTGTAGCGTATTTTGGCGTTTCGCTTGCGTCAGTAAAATCTCCGTGAAGCCAAATTGACGCAGTAAGCGCTGAAAATCCAATAATAACTGGAATCATCATGCGCCACATACCTTTAGCGCCTTCATTTAGCAACAGCATCACAGCAAGGAACATTCCAAACATAAGCGTGCCATTGAAACCGGTTTCGGGACCTCCCCTTCCCCAAGCTTGGGTTCCTTCAGCAGCATCATTTGACAGGATGGTAAAACAACCATCTCCGCCGGTTACGTAACAATCACCAAAGAGCATAAAGTTCAGAGAATAAATCAGGCTTACCAAGGCACAAATACCTAGACAAACCTTCGCAGGCATTGAGTTTATTTGTTTAAACATTGTACCAAAGTAGACCACCTCATTTATAATAAATGTCCAAGTAATAATCCAATAGAACCCAATTTGATGACCTACTTACCTGTTCCAGATTGCTAGATAGAGATTAAATTCGCTCCCCACATGGAGCGGCATGGTCGAGATCAACCACGCTACCAAAGTAGTTGTTTTGACCGGGGCTGGAATTAGTGCTGAATCCGGAATTAAGACTTTTAGAGCCGCTGATGGCTTGTGGGAAAATCATGCAATAGAAGATGTTGCTACACCACACGCATGGAAGAAAAATCCTGAGCTTGTATGGAATTTCTATCAAGGTAGACGTAATCAATTAACTGAGGTAGAACCCAATCCTGCTCACAAATCTCTAGTTACCCTTGAGGAATTTCTGGGTGATAACTTCCTATTGGTCACTCAAAATGTCGATGATTTACATTCTAGAGCCGGTTCTAATAACCTAATACACATGCATGGAGAACTACGTATTCTGCGCTGTGAACAATGCCATGAAACCTTTGACATGATGCAACAAGAACACTTGACGGCAGATTATGTTGCATGCCCAAATTGCGCCAATCAACGTCTGCGACCGCATATTGTCTGGTTCCATGAAATGCCATTCCAATTACCAGAAATCTATGCTGCTGTTGAAGAATGTGACATTTTCATGACTGTTGGAACTAGTGGCCACGTCTATCCTGCTGCTGGCCTTATTGATGTAGCAAAACAAGCTGGTGCTCTTTGTGTTGGAGTTAACTTAGATGAGCCAATGAACTACGGAATGCACGATGAATTCCACCAAGGTAAGGCTGGTGAATTGTTACCGAATCTAGTTGATGAATGGGTATCGTAAATAGCGTGATTAATAGCAGTAGTTGTTCAGGGAGCAACATGGCGCGAAGTACCTCGATACTAGTACTTCTATCCATTGTTAGCGTCGCGTTATCTGGGTGTTTGCTGTCAAATGATGATGGTGGAGATTTTGTCCTTGTTGTCAACAGTGATGCTAATTTTGCGACTATCGTAGAAACATATTCGGAAGGTGAACTTACTGAAACTACTCCAGCAAGGTTCGAATTTGACTTTTCGCAAACCACTGGTAGTGATACAATGGAATATTTCGGCATAGAAACCTTTGACGGCCGAGAACCGGTAGAAATTGCCGCTAACGCTGAATCGATTATTGCTCTGGAGTTTCTAGATCACGGAATGTACGAGATCAACGCATACGCGGTTGATTCTCGTGGCAATATAGAAAATCAATCAATCGTACTGCGAGTTGATTTACGTATCGACTGGACTCAATTTGACACCAATAACCCTCTGCCATTACCTTTCAATCCAGAACCATCTAATGAAGGACAAAATGCGAAAATGATTGAGATTATCTCTAATGTTGAAAACCCGTCATTAATCGATAACATCGGCGACAGCGGGCAATCTGTTCAGTTAACTTGGCAATTAGTCGATGAGTTAGATGATATTTGTCAGACGAGGAACGGACAAATCAATGATGGTGATAGCATGATGTGGCAGACACTGTACTTTAACACCTATATGCTACATGAATTACGTATTGTGATGGATGAAGGTCAAGACTCGATAAATGTAAATCAGTCAGTATCAATTCTATATGATAATTAAGTCACATTGATTTAATTAGAATTATTACTCGATGCATTGAGTTTCCCTAATAGCCCTTTAGAAATCGCCACAACAACAAACATTATCGCTGATACCAAAGCAATCATTGCACCGCTATCTGTCGACAATTCAGCAGAATAATATAATCCCAATAAGACTGTAATTATACCTATTAGTTGCGAAAAAATAACACACATCAAGAAAGACCGACTAATCAATTGTGCAATTGCTGCAGGAGTGACAATGAGCGCAGTGACCAGTAACACACCGACAAATTGGACCATACTAACCACAACGGCTGCGGTCAATATACTCCAGTAGAGTCCGATAAATCTAACTGGCAAGCCCTGAATTCTAGCAGCAATTGGATCAATCGAAATTAACAGTAGACTTTGATATAAGGCCACTAAAGACAAGTACGACAGGAAACAAGTAATCATGATAAATTCAAAACTATCCGAGTCAATGAGGTTTAGATTACCCCAAAGATATCCTTCTACTGAGATTAGTGAGCCACCTCCCCAGATCCTCGTAACTACTATGCCAAGCCCTAACATCCCAGTCAAAAATATCGCGATCGCAGTATCTCCAGTAAGCCATTGCTTAACCTGTAGATAGTTAATTAATATCGCCGCTATTACACAGATTGCAAATGCCCAGTATAGCGCATCTACGATACCAACAATCAAGCCGATTGCGATGGCGCCAAACGATACGTGAGCTAGCCCGTCGCCAATTAGAGCAAGATTACGGATAAGTAGAAACGAGCCTAAAAATCCGGCAACCATAGCGACAAAAAGTGCAGCTATCAACGGTCTTTGCAAATAAGGTCTGACAAAATAAAGTGGGAACCATTCGCCTGGCACAATCGGTTCTAGCGACTCCAAAATTGGCCCTAACACATCAAGGACAAAATCCCCGACAACCATTATTTCTCACTCTCCGAATTTGGCGTAACAATACTAACAACTCCGTCAGATTTTATCCAGAAATCTGTCATTGAGTCTGATTCGGGATGGGTTGGCTCTATACCGCGCAACTCTGCCAAATCGGACAAGTCGGGGAAGGTTTGGGTTGGCCCATCATAACGAATTTTGTGTTCAAGATAGACCATTCTATGGACTGTTCGTTTGATACTTGCCAAATCATGAGAGATCATGACGATTGTTTTGTTTTCGTTATGGCATAAGCCATCCAGTAATTGCATAATTGAGTTTCGTGATTCTCTGTCAACACCAACCATGGGTTCGTCCATCAATAACAAATCGGCATTAGAGGCTAATGCTTTACCAATTGCCGCCCGCTGTTTTTGTCCGCCAGAAAGATTACTCATGCGAGTGTTTGTATATTCCTCTAGGCCAATTGTTTCTATGATTTTCTGGACTCTATCTCTTTCATTTCTGCGTATGTGGAATAGTGACTTTTGGTTTAATGTCCCTAATTGTATAAATTCCTTAACGGTAATTTGCAGATTTTGTGGTAGATTTGTTGCTGCTTGTGGCACCCAGCCTACTTTACCAAGTGCTTTGTTGGTCATTGGTGCATGATCGTAAATTTTTACGCTTCCTGTACGAGGCTTTAGAATTCCTAATATCGTTAAGATAAACGTACTCTTACCGCCGCCATTTGGCCCGACAATACCAACGAATTCTCCGCAAGTAATGGTGAGACTGATGTCGTGTATTATTTCGGCACCTGACCGATTTACCGATAGATTGGTAACACGAAGTATTTCCTCTCCGCATACCGGTG
>DALZ01000149.1:0-7027 GCA_002496955.1 Euryarchaeota archaeon UBA128
AGTGGTGCAGATACATAGTCTACCCCCGCCACAGGCCCCGGAGTCGAGCCAGTAGTGTTCCATGTAATGCCAACCTCATTCCAATTACTTATCAAAAATTGATGGATTGACAGGTCTAATGCATAAGCCCCGCCGGAAAAATCCCACTGATCCACATACAATGTCAATTCAATAGAATGAATTGATTGCAGAGTATCTAGAGGTAATTGGGTCATGTCTAGGGATATTATCGTATCACAGGTTGAGCCGAACGTGTTGTAGCAACCACTCCCAACCATTAGTTCTTCAGACGAACCGAAATTAGCTAGCGGCAAAGCATCCGTAATTGTGTTATCCGGGATATCTGGATGTGAATATCCCTGTATCTCTGATGAATCCAAAACTGTGTAAACATATGTTCCATCATCGTTGTAGAGATGGTTCGGGTTGCCAATACCAAACGACCAGCGCTGCGACGATGGGCCCGGTATGGTCTGATTGACACCTTGCACCCACCATTCGTAAACCTCGCCGGGAACGAACTGGTTTGATGTGAAACTATTACCTTGTATTGACGAATCTACCCTCGAGTCATAGGAGATTACATTGTTTTGATTATTGATATACAAGATGTAATCAGTAGCGTCTGGATTCTGCTGCCATGTTAATTGTACCGTTGATGGAGATGAGACAATCGTGCTGGAAGTATCGTACAGAATATCGCCATTCAATGGGCTATTCAAAACCGGCTGAGAGGGTGGAGTTAGACCGCCAATATTTTCCAGATATGTAATGCTCAAAACAGGTCTTAGCGGAGCAATATTATCGGAACTGTAGAAGTCGACAAAACTATTCGACCCGGTCTGAGGTATGAGTGTGAATGAAATACTTTCGTTATTGGTTGCGAAATTAGTCTGCAAAAGAGTGGTTATGTCCCATTGCAGTGTCGAGCCAGAGTAACTAGAAATCGTGGTTTTTGTAATCTCGATACCTGAGCATGAAGGGGTGTTGACATAGGTTAGTGTATCTTCAATGAATTCATCGCAAGCAAACACCGAGACATCAAATGGGTTAATATTCTGGGTGGTGGAAGCAACCTGTAGCTCGAAAACAGCAGTTACTGGTATTGCAATTGTGTCGAAGTAAATATCAGATATGTTGTACGAGAAATATGCTTGGTTTATTCCAGTCGTCAATGGATTATATCCTAACCCGAGTGTTAAGTCTGAGCCATAATTGACAAGTTGATTGACATCATCAGATATTGCGTCGTTGACCTGTGGCAAGTCACCTGTCAACTCAAAAATTGAACCTCTTGAGAGATTGACTGTGTAGTTGCCTAAACCATCATTGAATACTTGTGAATCTGTCATACGATACTGATAAATCGGTGAATAATGGCCTATTCTATGACTTTGATCGCCCCGAATTCTCCAATATTGCCATTGATCTCCGAAGAAATTCTGGAGCAATGTTTCATCATCCAAAACAAACGAATCCGACGAGGAATCGTAGGTGAAATCTGAATTAAGTTCCCCGGATGATTCACAATCTAACCAGCGAATTTCTTGACCGTGGCAAATCTGCCAATCAGTCACGTTGGTTAATGGTGAACTAAAATCAAAAATTACGGTTTCAGGACCAACTAATTCATACGATGATGTATTCCATAAGGTTGCATTGTTGTGCGGCGAAACTAAACTCGGAGCTGGAGCAAACCATTGCTCAGTTGTGCGATACTCAATGGTTAACTTGGGCCTGATATTGTTTACTGCATTCTCACTATCTGCGAAAATATAGTTCCCGTCCACTGTCCCAGCAGCCGAATTAAAGATTTCAGGTTGCAATAAGATGTCAAACTCCTCGCTCGCAGAGTCTAGGGAATGCTGCACAATGCGGGTGATATTCCAAACGTGTTCACCAACTGAGTTAACTGTGATGTAAGAATCTGGCAAGTCTGAATCAGCGCCTCGCAATGCACCTAGGCTGCTCCACTGCGTATTAGGTAAATTATTGTCCCATGTTGCGCTTTCATCCCAGTTAGTGACCAATCTAGATGCTGAAATATCGACACTACCGTTCCCTGATATCGCGGACAATGTCAAGTTAGCACTGAGTATCTCGTATACCGCTGGCAATGAAATCGTTGACAGATTAAATGAAACCACGGCTGTTGTCGAGGATTGATTGCTATTCAGGATTGTACTATTACCAATCACAAGGCCGTTTGTATCCTGTGATGTAGTTGGTATACCCTCATCGAGATAAGTATCTGAGGTGACACTTGGGAAATTAGTAGAGGCAAACATTGTTCCGTCCTGTATGGTCAATACGGCATCAGTTGAGGATAATTCTGCACCCATTGCATTAGGAATGAAATAAACGGAATCTTGGCTAAAATCACCATATATCGAATTATTCACTGCACGGACAGACCAGTAAATATCATTCCTAAAACTGATATCTTGGTCGGGAGTAAACTTGAGATTTACTAAGTCAAACATACTAGGATGGTCTCTAGAGTCGAATACCAATTGACCCGCCATGTCATCATTTGGATCTAAGTCAAATGCGATTATCCAGGCATCAGGCACGGAGCCAGTTGTAGATGGCCACTGCCAGTCAAATGTCGGTCTTAAATCAGGAATTATTGCATGCGAACTTTGGTTAAAATAGATTTGCCCGGGATTTGGCGATACCAGTATCGAAGTGCTAGTTGGCCGTTCCTTTGCCCCGTATGACCAAGTCAGATTCAGTGTTGGTTGCCCACTGGTGAAGTCAGATGACTGGAAATATACCAGAGTTCCTGGCTGTGTTGGTGCTGCATAGAGCATCAAGGAAAATGTCGGTTGCCCCTCGTCAAACGCCTGCTGAACGAGCGGAGTGACATCCCACGACATTTCCCCAACAGTAGAATTCTGAATATCTAACGGTGCTGTTACATCGTTTCCGATATCTCTACCACCTGGCTGACTCCAATTTGTCGTCGAATTATATTGAGTACTAGTTGCATTTTCATCCCACGGCACTAGAATTCCTCTCGCGGCAATTGGCACCCCGAGGTTTGACAGAGGAGTGGCTTGAAGTTTGAAACTAGCATTGGTTACAGTGGCATTTTCTGGATGGATATCGATCGGTATCGGTATTTTCACCAGCATGGAACTGTTAAGTCCACTACTGGTAGTTCCAACCTGTAAAAATGGTTCATCAATAGAATTTGGGGATTGGACATTTGAATCAAGTATTGCCGTATCGATGAACTGTAACACATCACTGTTGGAGATTGCGCTGTTGTGAGAAAATTCTGTTGTGAAGGTATCAGCACTTGATGAGTAGAAATTGAAGTCTGGCAAATAGAAGTGGAAATTTGATGACCAATCGCCGAGTTGATAAGTCGATGACAGCGCTCTAACGCGCCAAAACCACTGTTTACCGACATCCAGATTAGATTGCAATTCATACTGATTACCGGCTATATCAAATCCGGGATCGTTCCATGATGAAGCCGTACGTTTGTCTGGTGAGTCAAACTGGTCGCTTGAATCAATTTCAAAACCCCAACCAATTACTGGGACAACATTGTTTGGAGTCCACTGGAATATCGGCTGTTCGTCGGTTTCTAGACTTGAGTTATTAACAAACACCCACTCACCATTCAACGGATTAGATGCTGACGGCGGCAATGGTTTTTGATTAGAACCCGGAGAGAACGTTATCTCAATAGTCGGGACAGAGTTAGCAGAAGAAATCGGCGACGCAAACAACACGTCAACGTTTGATTGACCCGGGAGTATCTCAAACATTAAGTCGAGTCGCTCGCTATTCCTCATCGAATCCTGCACTGCACTTGTAATGTTCCAAGCATACTGTCCAGTAGTAGACACTATTTCTGAATCTAATAAATTCGCTCGGTCTGCTGCTCCACTTGCACCTGCTGATGCCCAAGGCGTATTGTCGGAAGATTCTAGCCAAGTAACCTCTCGAGCCACCCAATCATGGTTATTCATATCCCAAACCCCAATATCTGGCGTCACACCACTAACGCTAGCGCTAGTCATGGTTATCTCTGAACCGACAACTGCCAATCCACTGGGCAGTACATAGTTATTGATATCAAGGCTTAGCAAGCCATTTGATTTCCCATTAGATGATGAGTCCGTGACAGAGATATATGGATAACCAAATGTGTTAGTGTTTGGCGAACTGCTACTTATTGTAGCATGAGAGAAATTAGGAATTCCGGTTAGTCCACCTTCAGAATTACTAGATATCACCAATTTGTGTAAGTTGCCACCTAACCATTGTGATGTCACTGAACTTACAAAGAATGAAGTTTGATTCCAACCACTGGACCTATGGTCATTATCGACATACTTAGCTCTCCAGTGATACACTGAGCCAGTGGTGAGCGAATTCTGCCCCAAAATATCAAAATCAGCTGAACTCGATGGTGCAATAGCACCTGTTCTACTGTCATACTCAATGATTACATTGCGGAAATATGCGTCTGTTGAAACCTGCATAATCGAGTTCTGCTGGGTGTTATCTAGTGACTGCCAACGAAGTGACGGCGTTGTATTACCCGACAAGTTACTGTTCGAGTTGTTCCAAGTTGCCTGTCCATTAATTGGTTCGATTAAAGATGGCTCAATGGTGGTTAAATTCACCGGCCATGAGTAGGTAATATTCAACACTGGCTTCTCTAGATTATTAGAGGAATATTCTCCACTAGCGAAGGTGATGTCTTCGATTTGAGTTGGTGGTTGTTCGCCTGGCAACATACCTGTCAGTATGTAGGTCAACTTATCATTTGCATTCTGTTCAAATGACTGCTGGACTGAGTTTTGAATGTCGATAGAAAATATGTCACTTGGTTGATTGGAATCGATACCAGTGACTTCCGAAGTGCTTATTGTGGTAAGTCCGCCAGTTGCCCAAGGGCTACCTAATTTACCATAGTTCCATGTCGCTTGGTCTTCAATCCATTCACTACCAGTATACTGGTGCATTGACAGCATAAGCCCATTTGTCGAAGCACTCGCTCTATTCAATTCGATGTTGGCATCGATGATTGATACATTTTCTGATAATCCCAAAAGTGGTAAATTAATTCCCATGTGAACGAAAGATTGGTCATTTGGGCCGTTTTCGATGCGCAGTGTTGGTTCATTTCCTCGTGCTGTGTTAACCGAGGAGTCGACATATGTGTCCTCTATAAGATTGTAACCTTGGAGATTAAAATCATCATTAGTCAGAGTTAAAGTCGCAGTTCCGTCGTTATTGTTAGTGATTGAGAAAGCGGGCAACAACATCGTCCCAGAAACCCAGTTTGATAACTTAGCCGTCGCATCAATTGACCGATAGCGGTAATTGATGGCATCCCCGATATTGAAAGCCTCTGTGGGTGGAATGTCGTATTCACCCGAACTACCAGTCTGCAAAAATGGGTTACTTATCGTGGAGTATAACCAATTAGAGTCTAAAGTATTTCGAAAATCATCTGACAGTGAGAATTGAAATTCAACATCGGTTCCAGTCAGAGAATCATAAGAAATTACCGGGTGAGTATCGGCTTGGGGTATGAAGTCATTTGTCATCAACGGCAAACCATCTGACAAGAAATCCACTGTAACAGAGCCTCCATCACCATGGACTCCGAGAAAATGATTAATTGTCAATTCTGGATCGAAGTTTGCATTGCCGTTACCATTCTTGTAGCAACTTAATTCGCCACCGAGACTGGACAGGACAAAATCAAACTTATTGCGGTTTAAATCTAGGCTAGTTTGAGTTAGCTTGGTAACATTCAGCGTGTATTGATATGTCGCCCCGCTGACTGGAGCAATGGTAGAAGGAACATCCCAAACGGTTCGGTCATTCTGTCCATTGACACCCGGTGTTTGCCAGTTTATTGAATCAGCAATCTCATTCCAGGTCACCTCTAATGGCGCAAAATTGGCAATAATTGTGGCAGGATACAGGATCGGTCGGATGCCTGGGACAGATTCTGATACTACGTCACAGGTAATGGTCAATTCAGCGCTAATAATACTGTCAGCAGTTTTAGTTAGATTATTGATGAATCGATAAATTCCGCGCTTTTCGCCTGGGTTAAGTTGGTCCTCACCAATGATTACATCATTAGAACCGATGTAGTTTACATTGGAGTTTGCAGAGCTGATGTATGTTTCAGTATTAGTTGAGTATTGATATATCGCAAATCCCAATTCCTCTTGCTCCTCCAGGAAAGATTCATGGTCATTTTCAGCCACCAGTATTTCACTGAAAATAAACAAAAAAACAATGAAAATCGCAGTTAATGCTCGACGTTTTTCGGGCGCGTACGGCATGGGACTCATTCAGCACACAAAGTCTCCTTTTACTGTCTTTTCCCTTGAATGTATTAGTATATCATAGCGAGATTGTACGAGCAGCACATTTGTTGCTGAATTTCAATCATAATGTTGAATAGCATCCGCCATCATCAAACCAATATGAGCGAACTCTGGGTTGAGAAGCATCGACCACGCTCTGTCAGTGAGATTAGAGGCCAGCCTGCAGTTGTGCAACGACTAACTATCTATGCTGAAAAAAAACAATTCCCACACTTGTTGTTCGCAGGTCCACCTGGCACCGGTAAGACCACTGCCGCAATGGCACTTACCAAGGATGTATTCGGTGATAATTATCGAGAAAATCTTCTAGAAATGAATGCTTCAGATGAAAGAAAACTGGAAAGTATCAGAACCAAAGTGAAGCAGTTTGCAAGGACCAGTCCTTATGGCGGCGCCCCTTTCAAAATTATTTTTCTCGACGAAGCAGACGCGTTAACTAATGATGCTCAAGGCGCATTGCGAAGAATCATGGAACAGTATGCAGAAACCTGTAGGTTTATCCTTTCTTGCAACTACTCATCAAAGATTATTGAACCAATCCAATCAAGATGTGCGGTCTTCCGATTCAGGCCGCTTGCCGACTCAGATGTTCATCAGCAAGTTCACTATGTGGCTAAAATTGAGCAAGTAAACCTAGATGATGATGCTGCTGA
>DALZ01000149.1:7407-9763 GCA_002496955.1 Euryarchaeota archaeon UBA128
GTCTCCGCAGCACTGAGTAGCGACGTTACACGGGAACTGATTTATGAAACCTCAGCGACTGCGCCGCCAGAAAGTTTACATCAATATCTTATGGCCTGCCGAGATGATGGTTTTCATGCTGCTCGCAGGCGACTGCGTGAGTTACTCGATAAGTATGGGTTGGCTGGAACAGACTTTGTAAATCAACTCCATCGAGAATTGTATTCCGCTGATTTCTTGAGCGAAGAGTCCAAATTAGATTTAACCGAATGGATGGCTGAAGTAGATTATCGACTAGTTGAGGGCGGCGGAGAGCAAATTCAGTTAGACGCGTTAACAGCTAGACTAGTAACACATCTCAAACAATAATCACTTTCACTTTAACCACCGCAGTTAGGTAAACTGACTACTATCAATTCCTGCTGGTAGTTGATGATGGGAACAGACACTTTACTCAATATGCTATGCTGGACGCCGCTCGCTAGACCAATTAGAGCGATGCGTCAAGATAGGATAAATCGCATAGCAAGAGAAAATTATGATAAGCGAAAAATAGACGATTTGATTGAAGATATTATGAGCAACCACCATGATATGTTGTCATGATTCCGTCGTTTCAACCGCTTCAATTACCACAAGCTTCCAGCGGTAAATTCTTTCATTTTCCCACGGATCGCCGTCTTCCTTGATGGTGACTAAAATATCATGATTACCGACCGCTAAATCTGCACCTAAATTGATAGCAAATGGCTGATCTTTTTGATGAGGCACTAAATTGGGAGCCGATGAGTTGTCTGTTTTACTAGCGTTTGAAATCCTGTCTGTATTATTCGCCCAGTAATATTCATCGCTGTTCAACTCAACAGTAGTGGATTGATGGGTTAGTTCCACTGTCACCTCAGCACCGTCTGAATTCACATTATCAGCCAACGCAAACAAGAGCCATACTTCACCGTCTAGTCGCCCATCATTGTCAACCACCCACTCAATTACACCATCCTTGCTAGAATCTTCGTTGAATAGTAAAACCTCACCATCATCTGTGGCGATCGCCCAGTGACTGGCTAGTTTTGGCGCAACTATGTCACCCATCGGTGGATTTACCAGTAAAAATGACATTGCTAGGAAAGTAAAAGTATGCAAAAATCCAGCTTTGAACCAAGTCCCTTTGGTGTAGAATTCTTGAAATGATTTTGGCATCACAACTCGGTGAATCTGTGGGATTAGTATAATGGCGCTCAGTGGCATCAAATACAGAATATCCGACTTATCGGGCGAGGTGTTAGGCATCAAGACATATCGCATCATCAGCGACACCACGATGGAGAAAGCGATAACTAACCACATTGATGCTGTATCGGCCTTTTCTTTGCTGACGTGTTTTACCGGGTCAAACGACTCGATGCCCAGACTTGGACCACTTCTTCTCACCTTGCGGTCTTCGCTGGCTGCACCATCACGCTTCTTGCGTTCTGCAGCAGCAGCCGCCATCGCAGTTTGAAGGTCGACCATACACCCCCGAATTACCGAGAGTGCATGAATGCTACGGATGATTTTAAGCTGGAAATTATGTTAGATAGACTCCAACTTTCATCCGCATTATTCAAAGGCTGAAGCCTTCACGAATGGCCAAGCCGGGGTGGCGTAGTTGGTAGCGCGTCGGACTCATAGGGCAGCCTTCAAGGCATTCGTATGACGTGCAACCCTTGCGGTGTCTGAGACATCCGAAGGTCGCGGGTTCAAGCCCCGCTCCCGGCACCATTCTCATTTAGTTCGCTATGCAAAAAAAAATGAGAGATTGACACATCACCAACATTTAGCAATATTTTGTCGGAAGAAATCCTATAAATCACAAGCATATCCACAAATTATGCGAAGACTTTGGACTGTTTTTGTCTGCCTTTTTTTACTTGGGTTGAGTGTTAATGGTTACCTCCATGACGACTCTCAAAAATACTCGTTGACAACAACCGAAAATTATCCTACTGACTCATCACAGTTGTCTATTGATATGAAGTCATGGCCGCTAATGCCTGGTGATTACCTAGAAGCCGAGGGGTTTGGTGAACAAATTAGGCAAGATATGGAACAAGATTTTCACGGTAATGCAATACTTAACGAAGATTTTTTCCAAATACTGGTGCTCCCCGATGCACATTGTGAAATAGAGAATATCGTAGATTCTTGCCATGTAACACAAACCACAATGCGATACAATGTCACTGTTACCCATAGTTACGGCCAATTAACCATCGACTATGTTTCTGTGGAGACATCATATATTAACCCAAATTTTAGCTTGATGCTGTCTCATGTAGCAATGTATGACCAGATTTGGGATTATTATGAAGATGAAGATAACCATCAATATGAATAT
>DALZ01000046.1 GCA_002496955.1 Euryarchaeota archaeon UBA128
AGAGTTCTTGCATCCATTCTCATGTAAGGTGTTGCTCTGACAGAAATCTGGAAGTCTACCGAATCTCCAGCGCCTACATACATGTCACCAGGTGCTGCAGTTGCTAGACCGTCGGCCTGAACGTTAATGCTAATTTTTTCTTGGTAAGCGGTTGGGTTTGTTGCCGTGCATGTGGTGAATCCAGAGTAAGTGGACCCCGGTTTAACTTCTACATTGATGTTGGACGGCGCACAGGTTACTGAGATTGCCGCAGTAGGGGTCGGGTTTTGCGCGGCGGCAGGGGCTGCTACCGCAAGCATCGAAAATATATACAAAGCCAAGAGGAATGAAGCGCGCTTTACAGTTGACACAAACTCACCTATCATGTATCCCAGTTCCGTGACCCTCATAACCATTTTGGGAATATGGCCAGATTTCAAGGCAAAAAACACGATTCATTTTGGTGGGCCCGAAGGGATTTGAACCCTTGACCGCCCGGTTATGAGCCGGGTGCTCTAACCAACTAAGCTACAGGCCCGTAGGCTGGCGTCATAGCGCTCAGTCATAAAATGTTCCAACTAACTGAATTGTGACAAAGAAGACTGACTAGGTTTTATCCATTCACGCACTGCAGATTCAGCCTCATCACGGATAGCTTCGGGAACAAAGACCATTGCGCGCTCGTTTGGTAACGACAATGACCGAATCATAGCTGAGTGCTCTGAAGCATCGCGTCCGTCTTCGAGAACAATACCTTGTTGATATGGCATGTAACCACGCTTGGATATTCTGGCATAGAGCACATGAATCTCTGGGTCAAAGCCACGGGCCTTCACAAAGTCTTCAAGTCGTTGTTTGACTAATTCAACCATGTTGATATCAAGCGTTTCAATGCGTAACGATTTGTGGAACTCTCGGCGTGAAAGTAACTTGCTAGCGTATAATGAGAGGCGTTCATCATTGTGTTTGGCCCAGTCGCCGAGAACGGCCTTTATGTGAGAATCATTAATCTCCGCATAATGTGGTGCTGAAAGTGACTCATTGACCAACATATTGGCTAATTTTTCATTAAGCTGCAACTCACCTTTCTGGGCCAAAACTCGTGCCCTAGACAACATTTCAACAAGGTAATTTTGAGTGAGCATGTTCACTTTGTGGAAATATACCTGATTATACATGTGATACCTTGTAACCAAATATGCCTCGACTGCTGGAAGTCCCCAAGTTTTAACATAGAACTGCCCAGTTTCACCAACCCTCAGCGCCCGGAAAACTCGGTCAATGTCAAATCCACCAATTTGAGCACCCGTGTTTGCCTGATCTCTCACAAGATAATCCATTCTATCGACATCTAGTTGTGACGCCACTATTTCTTTCATAAACTGAGGAATTGGTTTGCCAGCAAACTCCGACTCGCCATCCATCAAGGCAAACAATCTGCCAAGCCTTGCCTCTCCAAGTATGTCTCTGACCACACCGCCAATTTCTGTCTCGGTAGATTCTAATAACATTCTACCCCAGTGTTCGTGGGAATGGAAAGTAGCAAACACCTTGGGGGTTTCAAGCAAGTGGGAATAAGGTGGATGGCCGATGTCGTGTAGTAAAGCCGCTAACTGAACTAATTCGGCATCCTCATCATCAATCATTCCGGGTTGGAAATTTTGTATCAATTTGGTTAACTTCTGTGCGAGATAGTAAGCACCTAGCGAATGAGAAAATCTGTTGTGATTTGCAGCAGGAAATACATATTCACAGGTCGACAGTTGTTGGATTGAGCGGAGCCTCTGGAATTCCTTGGTATCGATTATTCTAGCATGCTTGTGAGGCACTAGAATATCCTTGTGAATTTCATCACGAATCACCCTGTCTCTCATTCCATCCCCGATACTCCCTTGAACTAATGCTTAAAAAGGCCGCGTAGGATATGATTAATTCCTTCAAACATGACTAAAAGATTGTTTGAATACCAATCAACATGGCGGATGTGCTAAAGAGCATAATGAACAAAATCACAGATGACGACCCAGCGACCAGAGGTCAGCAACTTTGGGTCATGTTTACCCTAGCAATATTCTTGGTTGCGGTGTTGAACTATTACGCCATGGTAAGAGAGCCAGACATTGTAGAAATGGAAGATTTGATAGAATACAAAAATGAGGTAGTCAAGGTTGAAGGAGAGATCATTTCATGGCGGGAAGACCCGTGGAATTCTGGCGATTGGGAAACTCACGTAATTGTCAGTGATGGAACTGCAGTCGTCGAGGCTCGATGGAGCAGGCCAGCTGAAATCCCGCCAATTGGTACCAATGTTGTAATCACCGGGAAGGTTATGGAATTTGAAGGAAATATCTACATGACCGCAGTTGGTTCTGGTGCAATGGAGTGGGATGACGAAGACATACCAGATATCATTCCATTATCGATTCTAGATGTCGCTCTGGATCCGGAAAAATACGTTGATGAAGTAATCACTCTGACCGGTTACATTGGCGAATCTATCCCTCCAGATGCAATGTTCGTCTCCGCTGACCTTCGTGACCACCCATCTTATGGCAATGCAGAGCACCAAATTAAACTCAACATAAGGTCTAAAGTCGGTAGTTGGATTGAAACCTCGTCAAAGGTTGAGGTTACTGGAACTATATCTTACAACCAGCGCGATATGAATTGGGTAATGTCGGTTCAAGGACCAGAAATTCGAATCGACCGCAATCACCCAGTCGAAATAATCAGGCTAAACTGGGGTGAAGAGGCAACTTGGAGTTATCAGTCGGGTAACTTAGTGAAAATTGCTGGTTACATAACTATCGGTGAGGAATGGCAGTTGCGGGGGCCAGGTGGTATCATGATATGTCTAAAGCCCAGTGAGTCAGATTTAGCGGAGCATGCCAACAATTCGCTCAATAATGAATTTAGAGATGTCGAGGGGCGTTTGATGTGGTCTGAAGCAGATGCGAGTTGGTGTGTTGATTCAAGCGCAGGAACGCCGACAGGTAATTTGGTGAATTCTGACGATATAATCGATCTACTAGCGCTACTCTCTGGGGACCCCATAAGGCTAATTGACCAACCTGAAACCAGATACACAATCAATGCTTATGTCAGATATGCCATCGAACCTAGCGTAGAAGATGTTAGTGGCTGGCTAGTTGATAAAATCGATTATCGTGGTCAAACCAAAATCTATGCCACATTCCCAGCTCAAACCTCAACCCAGTGGATTGAAGCAGGTCAAGCAATTACCGCCAATGTCTCTGTTACTTGGGACGATACGAATATGGCAATTCGCCTGCAAATACACGATTACCAACTTGGTGATGTTCCAGACCCAAAAACCCTGATTTGGGACGAGGGCGCTTCTCAATGGGGCTATTCAAGAAATCAAATGGTCAATATTCCCGGAATTGCAATGCAAGATGAGGACGGTAGTTGGTGGCTACAGCGTGACGGAACCAACCAAAGCATACGGTTGTCGCCGAACAACAACACCATCATTGGAACCGACAATGTTCACTCAGGTTTTTCCCATTTGTGGAATGGACGATTAATGGAAGTTCAAGATCCTGATTTAGTGGCAACAGTATACCACCTAATCAATGCTGATGTTGTCGACAGTGACGGCGATGGGTTGTCAAACAACTTGGAGTCACTGTACGGAACTAACCCCTACGCAACCGATACTGATGGTGACGGCACAAGCGACAGAGAAGATGATGATACTTATCCAGACTACTGAGGGATAATAATGTTAGAAGCCTACTTTCTAGATCTTGGATGGCTGCTCTTTGCGCTATTCTTTGGTGTAGCAATGGGCTCGTTAACTGGCTTGATTCCGGGGTTTCACGTCAACAATGTTGCTCTCATCTTGCTCGCATTGTCACCGGTTTTCTTGAGTTGGGGAATCCCCCTATCAGCTGTTGCGGCAATTATTGTTTCAACCGGCACTGTTCACACTTTTCTTAATTATATTCCATCAGCCCTTTTGGGTGCCCCAGATGGCGACACCGCACTATCACTGCTTCCCGGTCATCGAATGTTGTTGTCAGGTAACGCACCCAGGGGTGTGGCTTGGTCGGCAAGAGGCTCTCAGCTTGGTCTATTTCTGTCACTACCCCTGATCATAGTTGCTCGGATTGCATTTGGCGATGAACTGGGGTGGTATGATTACCTCAGGAATATTATCTTCTTTCTTCTATTGGGCATATCCTTCTTATTGTTAGCAACTGAAACTACAAGATTGGACTGGCCGAAATGGATGCAAAAACTCTCGTTAAACAGACTAGCAACCGACAGCCGATTTGCTGGTTTTTTAGCCGCTACTGGATTTTTCTTGCTGTCGGGTTTTTACGGTTGGGCCGTGTTTAGTTTACCTGCACGGTCGCCGGTCGGCATCCCCGATGCAAGTTTGTTACTGCCGAGTCTAGCAGGACTATTTGGTATTGCTAATTTGCTAGATATTTACGCAACTACCTCACACATACCACCGCAAAATGAAGATTGGACACTACCGCCAACCAAGCCACTACTTGTTCCATGTTTCTGGTCGGGTGTTGCCGGTGCATCGATGGGTGTTTTACCGGGAATGACTGCCTCACAAGCTACTGTTCTGGTTATGGGTGGCAGAAATGTTGCTGCCAAAGTGCAGGGTAAGGAGGGTTTTGGCATGGATTGGGAGACCAGAAGACTAACCGAAATGACCGATGAAGAACTTCTCGAGATTGCCCTGTCAGAGGCCGAAGGTGGAGTGGAGGGGCCTCAAACCAAACAGGATTTGGAAGTTATTGCCATATTATCTGCCGTAAATACCGCAGTTACTGTTATGGTTCTAGGCTTCCTTTACATCATCGGCAGATCACGTTCTGGTGCCACCCTTGCGCTGAAGATGATGTATCCAATAGATACTTGGTCATCTGCTGAACCGACTGCTGATTTTGTCAGATTAATTGCGGTTACCGTCGCTGCTGGACTGATGGCAATGCCAATTATGCGCGTGGTCGGTAAAGGCATGTTACGCCTCCATGCAGCCATTCCACTTCAGCAGATGGTCATGGGCGTGATTATTTTTGTCAGCGCATTAGTGTGGTTTACTACGGGTTTCATCGGTATTGGAGTGTTAATAATAGGAACAATCCTTGGCCTGATACCACCACGAGTCGGCATCCGTCGAAGCCATGGAATGGGCATAATCATCGTACCTATTATGATATACACTTTCTCTCAAGCACAGGATGCCTTTGGTTTCCTGTGAAATCAAAAATAAGATAATGCTAACACCACTAGATAAACACGGAGAGGATAATTTGCTCAACAAAAGATACCCGATTTTACTCATTACTATCATGCTATGCTCATATCTTGCGCCATTGCTAGATAATGATTCACTAGCCGATGTAAATGAAGTCGACAAAACCTCTGGCCGTTCA
>DALZ01000080.1:0-436 GCA_002496955.1 Euryarchaeota archaeon UBA128
AAAAACGGCTTTGCAGCTTTTTCCCCGACATTGAACAAACTTGAATATGTCTTGATTGCATCTTCAACGGAAGTTACTGTCACCCCGCTTTTGTTTACTTTGGCTATTATTGACCTATAGTGATAATTTCGATAATTATAATTCGCTTCAGCATATCTGCCCTTTGCCTCCCACTCTTCTTTTTCTTTTTGTTGTCTAGAAGCAATAAGAGCATCTAGATGTTGCGGAGATAGCTCAACATCACTTGAGACAGTCATGATTCCCGTTATCATAAGTATTTGCCCAAATAACATACAACCAGTTGCGCATCCGACAAAAGCGAATAATCCAGTCATTTCAGGGCGGCCAAGCGATGCCCCATAGATCGATCCTGCAACTATAACACCCATTATCATAGCAGAAATGTATTTTTTTTCAGCCATATTATCACGAAAAT
>DALZ01000080.1:745-4228 GCA_002496955.1 Euryarchaeota archaeon UBA128
TTTCAGCCATATTATCACGAAAATGTGGCTAGGCGCTGTCCTCGAGCGCCGTCGCCGATTGTTTCTGCCATACTTTAGTAAGATGTCACAGTCCTAAGACTCCATTGAGGACAACTTGGAGTATATCTAGCAAGTCTATAAACAATCAGTCGCGCACAACCATTCGAGTGCCTGGTTCAGTATTTCCTGCGACCTGCTCATAGCGAGAAATATCAATATCGAGACCTAGTTTAGATAGCAGGGTCAAATGGGCTCTGGAGTGATTTTGCTTTGAATTCCTACCTTTGATTGTACAAATAAATCTCGGTTCATTGTGCCAGTTACCATCTTCACTCATGATTCCAGAAATCCTAACCCAGTAGTGCTTTCGTGCGGCAAGGGTTTTTGACAACTTTTCCATACCAATTTTATGTAGAACTTTAACGATTTTTGCTCTAGTAAATGCCTCCGGACAGATGAACAAAATGCGTTCACCATCAGAGAATATATACGAATCAGCTAAGTTTTTTGACTTTACTAAATTTTCAAGTCGGTCGAGACATTCTTCTCCAATGCCCCATGAGTATGGTGTCCAAAAAATAAGCGAAGTTCGGTCTTTAGTGCCGGGTAAGTGATTGCTTACTTCAACCATATAGGTTTGTTCAACAAAACTCTTTACGATTTCTTTTGTTACCTTTTTTGATGCTTGGTTAACTTTTTTTGGTATGGCTTTTGCAACCTTTGGAATTTCTAGATTACCGAAGAAACTCGGCACATCATCTATCCATGACTCAATATTTTCCCCTAGTCTCTCAACATTGATTCGGTGACATAGTAAGCCAGTCTTGCCGTGAATACTACCTGGTAAACGGATTATACGACGAGTATCAGCAGTAATTCTTGGATCAACTTTGAAACCCGCTAGCAAAACCTCCTGCAGCAATTTTTTGCGATTTTCTTTTACTGCAGTCTCTCTATCCTTGCTATTTTCAATTGAGAATAAGCTTCTATCAGGGTCATTATAGAACAAATGAAAACCTTTGCTACCTGAAAAAGAAATCGATATGAGTTCATAATGGTAGTTTTTTTGTATCCATTTGTGCAGATTAAGCGTCGTCAATCTAGCCCGCTCTAGATTCTCAAGTGATAAGGGAGCGAAGTCAATATCAAATACAATCAAGTGATTAATTAGTATCGGGTGAGGTTTTGTTTCATGATTTAGATTTGGTAAATCAATAGGTTCTAGCCATGATGATGTAGAGAAATAAATGTCACTTGGATTATCTTTACCTATCGCTTTGCGAAAACTGTCAATTGAACTCACTCGTCGTTTTGATTTGCGCCAACTGCCATCAGAGCAGCGCCAGCGAAATCCATGCTGACTTGGTTTAATTAGCCAAGATAAGTCGACTTCATTATTTTGATAATACTGATTAAAATCAAAATCTTTCATTCTTAAATCTCACCTTAAGCCTGCTTTCTTCAACGACTCTAACAATACACTGCCAAGCTCTGAAGGATCTTTGGCGCAAGCGATTCCTGCAGCATCAAATGCCGCAAACTTTTCTTCTGCAGTACCCTTGCCACCAGAAATTATAGCCCCAGCATGCCCCATTCTCTTACCCGGCGGTGCAGTAGCCCCAGCGACAAAACCGACTATGGGTTTGGTAACATTTTCCGCTGCCCATGCAGCAGCATCTTCCTCAGCAGTTCCACCAATTTCGCCAATCATAACGATTGCTACTGTTTGGGGGTCTGCCTCAAACGCAGCAAGGCATTCGATGAATCCAGTCCCGTTCACAGGGTCGCCACCTATCCCAATACAAGTCGACTGACCTTCACCGATGCTCATAGTTTGAGCCACTGCTTCGTAGGTTAAGGTTCCAGATTTAGACACTATTCCGATTCTTCCTTTAGCGTGAATGTGTCCTGGCATAATACCAATTTTTGCTCCACCTGAATCTCCGGGTGTGATAATGCCGGGGCAGTTTGGGCCAATCAATCTAACACCCGGGCGGTTGTAGACGTAGGCTACTGCTTTGACCATATCTAGAGTCGGGATTCCTTCTGTGATGCAGACGATAACTCCCTCGCCTTTTACCGAATCAAATGCGTCAGCTGCTTCCATTATTGCTTCAGCAGCAAACGGTGGTGGGACATAGATTACCGTTGCATCTGCATCAGTAGCCGTTATCGCTTCTGTCATTGAATTCCACACGGGGAAGTTCCTGCCTTGTAGTTCAACAGTTTGCCCACCTTTGCCTGGCGTGCATCCCCCGACAATGTTAGTACCATACTCTACCATTTTGTCAGCGTGGAACATACCCTGTTTGCCAGTAATTCCCTGCACCAAAACGTTGGCATCTTCTTCAATCCATATAGCCATATCAAACACCTCCGCCGATAAGTTCAACAATCTTTTGAGCACCCTCAGCGAGGTCATCAGCTGGATGTATATTGAGGGTTGATTCAGCGAGAATTGCCTTTCCAGCGTCGACATTTGTTCCGGCTAGCCGCACCACAAGAGGTACTTCTAGAGAGAGTGCCTCAGTTGCAGCAATCACACCTCTGGCGATTATATCACACCGCATTATGCCGCCGAATATGTTAACGAGAATACCTTTGACATTGGGATCTTCTAGAATAATTGAAAATGCCGTTTTAACCTGTTCTTCATCTGCTCCGCCACCAACGTCAAGGAAATTTGCTGGTTCTCCGCCATATAATTTGATAACATCCATCGTCGCCATGGCTAAACCTGCTCCATTGACCAAGCAACCAATGTCGCCGTCCAACTTTACATAGGACAAGCCAGCCTCTTTAGCTCGTATTTCGACTTCCTCTTCTTCGCTTAAATCTCGTATTTCGCCCCAATTTTTATGTCTAAATTCAGCATTCTCATCGAACGATACTTTAGCATCTAAAGCGATTATATCGTCATGTTTGGTCCTGACTAGAGGGTTAATTTCGACCATTGCGCAATCATTTGATACAAACATCGCGTACATCTTAGCGAGCATCTTCATGAATGATTTTAGCGCTTTGCCATTTAACCCTAGAGCGATTCCCAAATCTCGATTTTGAAAATTCATCAACCCTGCATTAGGGTCTATAGATATCTTATGGATTAGTTCGGGGGTGTTATGTGCTACATCCTCAATATCCATTCCGCCTTCTGTAGACGCCATAATCATCACGGCTTTGTTTTCTCTGTCTACTAGCAATGCTAGATAATATTCATGAGCAATGTCACAACCAGATTCTATGTATAAATTTCTGACCAATTTCCCAACTTCGCCTGTTTGAATTGTAACCAGAATATTTCCCAATATATTTTGCGCATAGGTTTCTACCTCATCTCGGCTGAAGGCGATTTTTACACCACCTTCCATAACCATATTACCACTTACTGGGTGATACAGATTGCCTTTCCCACGGCCGCCGGCGTGAATCTGTGATTTTACAGCAACCACTTTTGAATTTAATTTGTCATAAGCAGCAACA
>DALZ01000087.1 GCA_002496955.1 Euryarchaeota archaeon UBA128
GTTTATATTCTTGAGGTTGTGCGCATGGTTGCCCTTAACATGAGGATGGAGAGATTCCGATGAGTGTACACGTGCGATTTGAAACCCCAACAGAAGTATCAGACAAAATTTATGAAATGATTCAGTCCAATTCTAATGGACGAATTAAGAAAGGAAGCAATGAAGTGACTAAAACTGCCGAACGAGGCACTGCTCAATTCATTATACTGGCTGAGGATGTAAACCCGCCAGAGCTCCTAGCCCACATTCCATTAATCTGTGAAGAGAAAGGTATCCCATACGGATATGTTCCTTCCCAAGAGTTCCTAGCGAACGAAGCTGGCCTACCAAACGGCGTCAAAACAGCTTCCATAGCCATCATGGAAATCAATAAAGGCGCTCAAGAAAAATATCAAGAAGTTGTCGAACTAATCAACGGTCTGAAGGCTTGAACATAATTTGGAGTTGTTGATAGATGAGCGAAGAACTAGGCGGATGGCCTGCAGAAGTGGTCGAAATTGTCGGCAGAACCGGAATGACCGGGGAAGCAACCCAAGTGAAAGTTAGAGTCAATGATGCACCTAACCCGAGAGACGTCGGTCGAATCATCACAAGAAACGTCCTTGGACCAATCAGAATAGGCGATATCCTGATGCTGAGAGACACCGGTCGTGAAGCACGAAAATTGAATGCTAGGTGATTATTATGCCAGAAAGAAGAATTTGCAGTTTTTCGGGAGAGGAAATCGAGCCCGGTACCGGCATAATGTTTGTCCGTAAAGACGGCAGCATAATGTGGTTCAAGAATTCTAAGGCTCGCAAGAACATGGTGAAATTGGGACGTAACTCTCGAAAGGTAAAGTGGACCCGTCACTTTGTGAAGGGCGGCATTCAATAACTGAGTTGATTTGGTTCCGCATCCCTGATAAAGGGGTGATTTTTGGCCTTAGTCGGTGAACATTATGGAAACAACGTATGTAATGGTAAAACCTGACGGAGTACAAAGAGGTCTGATCGGGGAAATAATTGGCAGATTTGAACAAAAAGGACTGAAGCTTGTTGGACTCAAAGCGATGGTTCCAAGCGAAGAAATAGCTCGAGCACACTACGCAGTTCACGCTGAGCGACCATTTTTCCCGGGCCTGATTAAATTCGTCACCTCTGGTCCAGTAGTATGCATGGCGTGGGCAGGAAGGGACGCAATAAGCGTAGCAAGAAACCTAATCGGCCCAACTAATGGTCGCGAAGCGCCGCCAGGAACCATTCGTGGCGATTACGGCATGGACATTGGCTACAACATGATTCATGGCTCTGATGCGCCGGAAACCGCAGAGTTCGAACTCGGTTTGTGGTTCTCAGAAGGCGTCATGGAGTGGGATCAGACCATTTCCAAATGGTTCTATGAATGATATCAAAACCTTGTTGATGGATATGGAGGTCTGTTTTTGTCTGAAAACGATATTCCAGAGTCATCTGATAGCCTAGTTCGAGGGGCAAATCGGCAGCCAATCGTTTCAGTCTTGGGCCATGTTGATCACGGAAAAACCAGCGTACTTGATTTAGTTCGCTCAATTGGTAGTGAACGACAAGCCAGTGTAATGGACCGAGAAGCAGGAGGTATAACGCAACACATAGGCGCCACAGAGGTCCCTGCCGAGGTATTGAATTCGACCTGCAAAGAAATGCTTGGTGGTAAGGAATTCAAATCACCCGGTTTGTTATTTATTGATACTCCGGGGCATCATTCTTTCGTTAGTTTACGCAACAGAGGGGGCTCTGTCGCAGATATTGCAATATTGGTAGTTGACATCATGGAAGGACTTCAACCTCAAACAATAGAGAGCCTTAACACACTAAAGGAGACCAAAACCCCGTTTGTAATTGCTGCAAATAAAGTTGACAGGATTCACGGTTGGAGGTGCGAAAGTGGTCGCGCTTTTATCAGGTCTTTCACTGCTCAAAGAGACGACGTAAAGGCACTATTCGACGAAAGGTATTGGAAGATACTGGGCCAATTTTCAGAACATGGTTTCAATATTGAGAGGTATGATAGAATTAAGGATTTCCGCCAGAATGTCGCGCTAGTCCCGATGTCGGCAAAAGAAGGCGAAGGTTTGCAAGATTTACTAGCTGTGAGTGTTGGATTGGCGGAACGATTTCTCGAGGACCGGTTAACCGATACAATTGGGCCGGCTCTGGGCACCGTCCTTGAAATGAGGGATGAAGTTGGTATGGGCAAAACAATCGATGTCATTCTTTATCGTGGTAGTTTGAAGATTGGTGACAAAATAATGCTCGCCTCGAGTGATGGGGCATTCACCACACACATCAAAGGATTGAAGCGACCAAAAGGTATGTCAGAAATGCGTGACGCTGGCAAGCGTTGGGTAAATTATCCCGAAATTCAGGCGGCTTGTGGTGTTAAGATAGTTGCTCCAAATCTAGAAAACGCCATCGCTGGGACCACACTGCATCTAGCGAACACCGATGAAGAAAAACACAGTGCTGAACTACTAATTCGTGAAGAATGGCGTGGCATATATGACAAGATGCCAATAATGTGTTCTGAATGTAAGAAGGTCGCACCGCGCGCCGAATTCATTAGTAATTGTCAGAACGGTAGCTGCAAAGGTGCCGTTGAGGAAAAAGACGGGGTAGTCATCAAAGCCGATACTGTAGGTGGGCTGGAAGCATTGGCGTTTGAATTATTCAAACTCAAAATCCCCGTTAGACAGGCTACTGTGGGGCCAGTAAACAAAAAAGATATCTTAATGGCTAAGTCAATAAAAGACCCTCTCAATCAGGCAATCCTCGGATTCTCTACTAAACCAAACACGGAGGTTGCAGATGAGTTGTCCAAAGATGATTCCGAAATTGCTTTCTTCAGCGGTTCGATAATTTACCACATCATTGATGCATTTGAGGAATGGCGAGCCGAAAAGCAAGCAGAAATAGAGGCTGCGCAACGAGAATCATTAGTTTACCCAGGTAGACTGCTATACCTGAAAGATCATACCTTTAGAGCTAAAAATCCGGCAATTGTTGGCATGCGTGTAATCGGTGGAAGAATTCACATTGGACAGCGTTTGATGAAGTTAGACGGTACACCGATTGGACAAGTGAAGAGTTTGCGGACACGGTCATCCGAGGATGTCAAGGAAGCTAATCAGGGCGATGAGGTCGCAGTAGCGATTCAGGGCCCAACCGTGGGCAGACATATCGATGAACTAGACGAATTTTATGTCGACGTCCCTGCTTCGCATGCAAAGCGCTTGAAGAAGTTAAATCTCGACCCAGTAGAGCAAGAGATACTCGATGAATTGATTAGGCTGCATCGAAAGGTTGACCACTTCTGGGGTAGATGACTACAACAATGGATGATACATGATGACATAATACAACCTCACATTCATATATGGAATGTTTTGGTTGATGTGCGTAAGGAGTTGTGTGAATGGAAGCAGGATTCTCCCCTAATGCAGGTATGCCGGCACCGACTGGCTCGCAGGATTTAATCGGAACCGTCTCTGCAATTTCAAACAGCTTGATGGGCGAGGTAAGTAAGGTAATCATTGGAAAAAATGAGAACCTGAGAAGGGTCACCGTCGGAATTCTATCAAATGGCAACATGTTGCTTGAGGATTTTCCTGGCTTAGCAAAGACCCTGTTGGCCAATACTTTTGCCAGAGCTCTTGGTTGTAAGTTTAAGCGTGTTCAATTTACTCCCGACTTATTGCCGTCTGACATTATGGGTACCTACATGTATGACCAAAAATCCGGCGAGTTCAAATTAAGAGCAGGCCCATTATTTTCCAATATTCTTCTGGCTGATGAAATCAACCGTGCTCCACCAAAAACCCAAGCGGCTTTGCTTGAAGCAATGGAAGAAAAGCAGGTGACAATTGAAGGTATAACTCACAAACTACCCGCACCGTTTGTTGTTTTAGCAACCCAAAACCCAATCGAGCAGGAGGGAACATACCCCCTACCGGAAGCGCAAATGGACCGATTCTTGATGAAGATGTCAATGGGATACCCAGACCGCTCTGAGGAGAAGGCAATTTTAGCAAGGAGAAAGCTTCGTGGAAAAGATAACCACGACGTTGAACAAGTCACTTCACCAAAGAAGGTGGTGGCAATGCAAAAAGCCCTAGAAACTGTGCATGTTGACCCGGCAATTCTGTCATACATTGTTGAAATCGTGCAGCGAACTCGAGAAGATCACAGAGTGGTTAACGGTGCTTCCCCGCGTGCTAGCCAATCGCTGTTCAAGACCGGCAGAGCAGCCGCAGCAATTGCGGGAAGGAATTATGTCATACCTGATGATATCAAAGGCATAGCATTGCAAATCATCTCACACAGAATTAACATGAAACCCGAAGCTAAAATTCGTGGGATAACCGGTATGCACATAGTCAGAAAAATTCTATCGGAAGTTCCAGTGCCTGTTATCCAACCAATGTGATGTTCGATTAATCATCCCTTGCATTGAAAGGGGAGTTCCTGAGTGGCATGGATTGTCCGGGGGTTGTGGTCAGTGAATCCGTATAAGATGGTTATAGCCGTAGCCAACCAGAAAGGTGGCTGTGCTAAAACCACCACTGCGGTTAATTTGGCTGCTGCACTATCGAAAGGGTCTAAGCGGCAGAAATTACCACCTGCCAAGGTTTTGTTGATCGATTTGGACCCCCAAGGCAATTGCGCAACCTCATTTGGCGTTGAAAAGAAGAAAGTAAAACGGACTGCTTATGACTTATTGACCAATGACACCGGAGAAGACCTACCTTTGATGGATGAATACCTAATCTCCCCTAGGGATTTGACTGAAAGCATGAAAGAGGCATGGAGTATGCGAAATGGTGGTAAAGCGGCCCCGGAAAATCTCACTGTTGACAATCTATGGTTGCTTCCAAGCGACATTCATCTCTCTGGCGCAGAGATTGAATTAAGCCATAAAATTGGTCGAGAGACGAGATTACGTGAAGCCCTATTACCAATTATTGACAATTTTGACTATATCATTATTGACACTCCTCCATCGCTCGGATTATTATCAATTAATGCCATGTGTGCTGCTAACTGGGTTATGGTCCCCGTTCAGGCAGAATACTATGCACTTGAGGGTTTTAGCATGCTGATGAACTCAATTAAGATGATTCAACGCAGGATTAATCGTAATTTGAAGATTTTTGGTGTGGCGATGACAATGGTAGATGCCAGGTCGAAGCTGAGCCGTCACGTTTGTGACCAAGTCAATACAAAAATGCCGAAGAAGTTGTTCAAAACGACCATAAGAAGATTGGTCAAAGTTGCTGAAGCACCGTGGTCTGGTGCTCCAACGGTATTATTGAATAAGCCGACAAATTCTGGTGCAGGAGCTGGCTCATTGGAATATTGGACTCTAGCAAAAGAGTTTCATCAACGCGTTATGGCGATGCGAAGAGAATTTGGAGTTAATGAACAACCAAGATTACTATTGGACCCAAACCGGTAAACGGCTAATTTGCTTAACCGTCAAAAACTATCATACCGAGGTTAATTTCTTCGCGTAGGTTAAGTATTCCCTTGATTACTCCCGAGCGGGATAGAATATGACTGCAGAAGGTATGACATCAATAAGCGTGAGTTATGAGGTTCGTAGGCAGCTCAACACACTGCGTACTTTCAGTGGCTACAAGAGTGTAAATGAACTCTTGAACGACCTGATTAGGGCGCATAAGATTACCAAAATGAACGGCGAAGTTGAGAAATTAAGAGAACGGATGAAAGCCGTTGCCGATGTCGATGTGGAGCACTTAGTTGATCGTTTGAATCTCTCTCCATTCAGGGTGTAATAACATGATGTATGGGGATGTCGAGAAATATGTGTTCGATACCAACAATCTGATTCGTGCGTTATTTGATGAAAATACGGCAGAAGGTCAACTGCTCGACGCCGCATGCGCCGGATATGTCGAATTATTTGCAAAATCTAAATCATGGAATGCCGTATTGTGGTTAATAATGAATACAATAATTGACGCTGGAAAACCGCTTTACACCGGCGAGGAATTAGGTCGCTTGAAAGAAGCACTGCCGATTATCTGGAAATAATCAGTTATTACCATATTTCGCGATCCATTCGTGTCCATACCATTCCCATTGTTCCTGAGTCCAACCCTCTGGTAAGCCAGATTCAGGTATGGGTGGAGGAGTACTCGGCTTCTCAGCAGCCTGCTCCGCCACTGCATCAGCCTCCTCAGTCACTTCAACCTCTGTTGCCAATCCAGCGAGTTCGTCAATGTCTACCTGCTCGTCATAGAGCTCTTCTGCAGTTATTGTATTGTCAATTTTCTCTTCGATAACATCACTCTTATCGCTGAAATCCATCGCCGCAACCTCATCATCCCAAGAGTCATCTGATTCAATACCCCCTGTTGCAGACAGCCCTGCACTGCCTTCTAACGCTTCTTCATTGGCGGTATTGTTGTCTTTGGGCTGGAAAGGTACGCCGTAACGCTTGACGAGGTCGTTCAACTTTCGCCGTTTAGTGACAAAACTAACCAACAAGATAAGCACAGTAGCAATCACGAAAACGGCACCACCAACAACTGCCACATCCTTGATTGCTGACAAAACGCCGTCATCCTCATCCAGTGTACCCGCTTGTTTTTGGGCTAACCACGCAGCATAAGAGAGGTCGGGTTCTCCAACATTTTTATCTCTTGAAAGATATTCTTGATAGTCTAGGTCATTCCAAGATTTACAAGAAGTAGACTGGTTGCCAGATATTCGACAATAATCCTCCTGACTAATAATCAGGGGTTCTAGGTCGTCATAGTCAGAATTTGACCCTACTCCGTCTCCATCTGAGTCAAACCATTCCGTTGCATCGGCTGGAAATTCATCGGTTAAATCATCAAAAGAATCCCCATCAGAGTCTAAACAGCCAAACTTATCAATTACGGTGCCGTCAAGACGAATCTCTTTTGTTGAATTTCCAGCAACAGATGGGCATGAATCTGGGGTTAAAGCAGGTGCAGGATTGTCGCCGTAACCATCGCTGTCCATGTCTGCCCATTGGGTAGAATCGTCGGGCAGCGCATCAGCTCCATCGGCAACAGTAAACGTATCGTCTGGGTTTGAATAATAATCAAAATCACTGTCAAGGCAGCCAAATCTATCAAACTTAGAGAACCCCGCTGCCTGCGGACATGAGTCGGGATCGTTGCCCAACGGGTTGTCGCCATAACCGTCACCATCACTATCATTCCATTGTGTTGCATCATCGATGAATTTGTCACCCATTAGACCATTGGTATTATCTCCATAACCATCCATATCTGTATCGGTCCACTGTTCATTATTGTCAGGGAACATATCGCCATTTAGACCATTCTGATTATCCCCATAACCGTCGCCATCTGTGTCTGCATGTTGCTCAGGATTATTGGGGAACATATCGCCATTGGCTCCTTGGGGATTATCACCAAAGCCATCTCCGTCCGAGTCAGTTTGTTGTGTCGGTTCATTCGGGAAATCGTCCATCGAATCTATTACACCATCGCCATCATTGTCAATATCGTAATATACAATACCCGAGTTTAACCCTGAATTATAAATCACGGATATTTGACCAGTTAATTCCGGCAGCACGTAAAAGACTGTGGTGACTGATGCCAGTTCATCCGTCTTCGTAAAATTGAGTTTATCGACAAAATGAATGGTATTATCACTGTCCACCACGGCATAATGAGTGTCATCAAAATTCTGAATTGAGGTTATTTGGCTACTACTTAGAGTAATTTGTGAGTGGCTCCAAGAATTATTGTAATCATACATGTGTAAAACGCCGCCACCAGAACCCGCTAACAAGATTCCATCATGTGTTTCATACATGGCACTAAGATAGGAACTAGGCTGATTCTGCTGATTTATCTCACTACCAAACTTATCGAAAATGTATAATTTGTTATCAAAGCCTCCAGCGACGATATTGTCATTTGATAATACCTCAAAGGACAGAAATCCAGAGGTAATAGTTGACGTTTGGTAGTTGGTGTAGGTGCCCTGATTGTATTCCTTTGCTTTACGTAGTCCGCTATTGTAGGCAATCCAAATCTCTCCATCAGAATCCCAGTCCAAAACATCCGGTATATTGGAAAGTTGTGTCTCATACTCAACTTGCTTTGTTTCGAGGTTGAAAACTAAAAATCCTTCTTCATATATGATGGCCAAAAGTTTCTCACCCGCATCTAATTTAGCGTAGGTAGTGTTTACCTCAAGGTCATGTGTCCAGATCTGTGAAAACCTGCCGTTTTGGATTGTACTGGAAGTTATTACCCCATTAGTTTGCATATACAGTATTGTATTGTCATCCAAAATTTGGGTAAAAGCAATAGTTGAATCAAAGGTTTCAGTGGTATCCGCCTCTACAAGGTTACTGTTTGCTGAGGTGAGGGGAATTGAGGCTGTTATCAAGGTAACAATCGCAAAAAACGCTAGGCATCCCGCACGCTTCATGACCGCTCCAGACACTTTGAGGATATGAACACAGCGTTAATTTGCCCAAAAATCGTCATTCATCATCTGATTTCTTTTTACCCATATCCTTCGAAGGGGGTGGGCCTCGAGACTTCTTTACTGGCTCTAGCATGTGCTTTACTGGCGTGAGCTTAGCCACAGTTGTTCTCGGCTGCTGCTGAGGAATCATCGTTTT
>DALZ01000058.1 GCA_002496955.1 Euryarchaeota archaeon UBA128
TATTCATTGTTGATGGACGAATTGGTGATATCCTAACAGAGAAAGTGGTTGGTAATATCGCTGGGGGTTTTAACAGATTCATCGGCGAGATGATGGGGGTGACAGCAAAAGACCGTCGGCTACTGTTTGCAATGACCGGCCCTGCTGACATAGCAATTCCGTTTGCTGGTCACATGCCCAATGGAACAAAAGTAAACGGTTTCGCCAATCTAAGAGTTCAATTGCGTAACGAAGACATCCCAAAATTGCTCAACATGTTCGCTAATAGTGCACCTGTCCTTGACAGACGAAGATTAGCCGAGGTTTTACACAATGAGTTGATGATGAGAGTAATCAATCCATCACTTGCCGAGTGTGAGGATGATACTATGCTACGCTCCTCGGCCTTCCAAGACAAGTTCGAGATGCGAGCAGAGGTTGAATTGCGGGCGACATTAACAACTCTTGGATTTACCATGCTAAAAGCGTTTATCACCGCTAACCAAACCGACAGTGAAAAATTAACAGAGCTTCAAGCTCAACTTACGGCAGCCAGTAATACCGAAGGAGCCCATGCTGAGGCCTTGATGGAGAGAATTGCAATAAGAGAGGCTGCCACACTGCGTCGCATAGAGTGCGAGGTTAATGTTGCAAAGGCTGAGGCTGCTGGTAAGGTTACTGTCGAACTAGAGTCCGAGTTGAAAGAACTGCGCAAAGATGAAGCAAGATGGGAAGCAGAACTGAGACGTGATGAAGGAAAGTTGGACCTAAAACTGAAAGAATCATCACATAAAACTGAGCAAGCAATGGCACTTTTTGAACAGGTTCAGGCCAACAAACGTGAGCGAATAAACCAGCAAATGGAGCATCAAAATCAACGTATGGACAAGCAAAATGAATTGCAAATGAAAATGATGGAAATGGCGGCAGAGAATGATGCGTTAACCCCTGAAGTGATGCAGGAATTCCTGCGTCAGCAAACCGCTCAAAAAGCCATAGATGGGCCTGGAGACGAACCAGAGGCTAGTGTCGAAAAGCCAAATGAATATCTCTGTGACAAATGTTCAAAACCGGTGATGTCTGGATGGAACGCATGTCCACATTGTGGCATTATACTATGACAACTGACGCCCAACCTACCACTTGGAGTGTTTGTTAAAATGGCAATTAAGTGGGGTTGTAGGCCATGGAAAGTTTGGCGCAGTCATTGGAATAATAAAACAAAACTAGGCGGCTACCGACTACCTATTGCCCTAATCTGCGCCATAATCATCGGCTGTGGACTAGGATACTTAGCCATCAATAATCTTGCAGCATGGCGTGACTGGCAAGCATTCTCCCCACAGACAAAATTAGATGGTATGATACCATTTATTCCATGGATGATAGTACCATATGCCACACTTTACCTGTATTATCCCATGGCAGCGATCTTGGGGATGAAAGATGAAGCAACTCAACGGGAGAATGTAATTTTCCACCAAATTATAATTCTGTTAACATTCGTTATTTTTGGGATTTTTCTACTAATGCCAGCAGAAGTAACCATTAGAAGTGAGGTATTTGAGGCGAAACTCGGTTTTTGGCAAACATGGTATGATTTGCTTCACGTCGTTGACTCACCATGGAATGCTTGGCCCTCGTTACACATCGTTCAAAGTTTACTAGTTGTATTAGTCACTAATAGATGGTATAGCAAACACAAAAATAATTTTCTAATCTATGTTCTATGGGCTCTCTGGTTCCTACTTGCATTATCGATATTGACTATCAAGCAACATTTTGTTTGGGACCTGATAAGTGGCATCGGAGTTGCCGTTATTTCATGGAAGTTTTGGCTGTTACCGGCGTTAGACAGTTGTCAAAGCGAGATATTGACAACATGCTTCAAAGAGTTATAGTCAGCCGAAAACAGCACTAACTGCATCTCGGTTGGTCAAGTATAGTGTGAGACTAATTCCAGCCATTATCATCATCCATGAACCAACCATCTTAATCATGCCTGTTGCTTGACGCAAGAAATTAATCATCACTTGACGCCCTAGTCCGACCAGCACGGTCACCGTAATCATCAATATTAGTAGACCCAGCATCAAACCACCAATCCCAAGAGTTGTTGCGCTACCACCAAGAGTTCCCAAATAAAGCACGAACGGTAATACTGCAGCAGCTGTGCAATCAATTGAAGCGGCGGCATATCCTATACCGTAAAGATACATATTGCGTCTCGGTGTGAAAATCTCATCATCCTCTGTCGTGCTATATTTATCCACAAACCTCTGAACAAAACCCATTACATGTGAGGTTACACCAAGCAACATCATAGAGCCAAGAACGACAAGTAAAATCGCAATACCAACCGCAATATGATGAACTAGACCTGACTTTTGAAATGCTTCTCCCATTACCGCAGCCAAAATACCGATCAACAAGAAAAATGTCCACATTCCCAAACCCGACACAGAACCAATGACTATTGGGCTTGGCATTTTTGTTTTCAATTTACCAGCCGCAATTAATTCATCCTCTCGCGCTCCCAAAGACAGGTAATACGAAATGAACCCCGGTAGAACAGGGAATGCACAAGGTGAGAAGTATACAAGAATTGACAAAATCATGCCCAAGACAAAGACTGCAAAATACGAGGTTGATGGTTCCTCCCAAGCAATTCTTAGATCCTCTGTAGCATTTACCGGCGTGGTTATTGCCAATTCGACAACTGCGTCAAACGATTGCCATTTATCTGCTGGTGAACCGGTAGCTTGGCGTTCGATAATGTATCCCTCCTCATCAATTACCATCACTACGGGTATTTGCCCCGTACCGGCAGTGGTGAACAATCGTACTGGGTCTACACTGTCACCGTTGGTCAATTTTGCAGAGGTTGTCGATCCCATCCCTGTTGGGTAACGGGGAACGGTATATTTTGAATCAGATTCGTTGAGATAATCCAAATCCTCACCGTACCAACTGCCATAGGCAATAACATGCAGAGTTTTGTTTGATTGGTTGGCTAATTCACTCCATGCATTCATGTTGTCCTCAAGGTGATACTGCACAGCGTGGCAATTACTACAATCATGTGCCATCATGTCAAAAATTATGATTGAACCTCTTAGTTCATCAATGGAGAACCAACCAGTTTCATTCACCAATCCAGATTCAATATCGGTTCGATTCAGCGATTCAAACACAACATTAGGAATCGGTTCTGGGTCGGCGTCAGATTGGAAAATGTCATCCATACTATCAAACATGGACAGCGCAGCGAATGAAATCGCAACAAACATAATTGCTGCAATCCCAAAGGCTTTCCAAGTTTCTGAGCGCTTGAAGACACCCAAGTCCATGGTATCCAAGAGCCCCATAACATACGCTATCGATAATGATTATTCAAGTAATCCATGACCAGTTTCAGATTAATGGCTGATTCCTTAGCCACTCCAAATCCGAGATATACAATTGACGGATATCATCCAACCCCAATACCAGCATTGCTAATCTCTCAAGTCCCATTCCCCAGGCAAGTATTGGATGTTTGATTCCTAGCGGCTCAGTAACTTCGGGCCTAAAGATACCAGCACCACCTAGTTCTAGCCACTTTCCACGCCATTTTACTTCAATCTCTAGACTTGGCTCTGTGTAAGGGAAATAGGCTGGTCTGACTCGCACTTCAGGATAACCCATTTTTTCATAAAAAGTCTTGAGGGTCGTGACAAGCATCTGCAAGTTAGCCCCCTCTTCCATTATTATACCCTCAATCTGATGAAATTCCGGTAGATGTGTCCGGTCGATGGCTTCCTTGCGAAATACCCTGTCAACAGTAAACATACGGCAGGGTGTAGTAGGGTTGTCCGCTAGATATTGAATTGTGTTAACAGTAGTATGCGTCCTCAGAAGTCCCCTTTGAGATGTCTCTTTGGAGAATTCTCCACCCCAACCAGTGGAACCTGTTTGGCCACCGTTTTGATGAATTTCAGACCAGGTTTCCATAATTGAATCGGGCAATGCTAACGTTTCCGGATTGTCAAGATAAAATGTATCCTGCATCTCTCTAGCGGGGTGGTCCTGTGGTATGAATAAAGCATCCATGTTCCACCCAGCCGTTTGAACATAATCTTCGATAAGTTCAGAAAAGCCCATTTCAAGGAATATGTGCCGAATACGCTCGATTAGTGACTGCATCGGATGACTTCGTCCGGTTCGGGGAGTTGATGACTCAAGAGTGACATCGAAAGCCCTAAATTCCGCATTTCGCCAGTTATCAGTCTGTAACAATTCGGGGGTTATCTCGTTGATTACGGCGGTTTCGGTTAACTCATCGGCTGATACTTTTCCACCCCTTTTTGTCAGTACCCAAGTCCTGTCTGTTGAGACTACTAACTCAATGAAATTTCGACGTTTCTTGAAGTGTTCGAGTAGTTCTTGGTCCACTGATTCTAATTCTGCTGGTAGGCTAGTCAAAAATTGTTCACGAGCCGACAATGCCTCCTCTACCAGTTTATAGTCAGAGCAATCAAACACCCCTGAGTTCATACTTATACCCAATTTTTTGAGTAATCCAATTCCCGGACCTGCCTCGTGCTTGGCAAACGACTGCTGCAAATTAGCCATCGTTGGTTGATCTGTGGCTTTGAACCACTGCCACAAGCGGGCCTCGAGCAGACCTTCACTTACTCCAAGTTGCCCTTGCTCGGCGAGCCTTACTTTTGTCGTTGCATGTTCGGTTATCCGAGCAAAACCTTTGTCGGCGAGACCTTGACCAGCACCAACTGCAACTGCTTGATCACTCCAATCGCATTCAGATAAAATCTCTGATAGTGACCAATCATGCTCCTTATTTGTCAACATGGTTTTGAGCATCCGACGCTCGGTATTAACGAGATTCTCTGCCACCATGTTCTAACCACAGGTGGTAGTCCTATCAAATCTATGCTTGTTTCATCAATTACTAAGCAATTCTATTCTTCTTCAGTATTCCACAACTCAACATTACAATGTTGGCAAATAAAACTCGCTGGCTTTGGACCTGGAAACACAGTCACCTTACCACAGGGCCCACAAACTATTGTTGATTCTATTGGTTCATCAATTGTCACGTCGACCCGATACATCACCCTACCAGCATCTGGCAATTGACCTTCTGACGGTCGCCAATTTCTGACATCATCTTCCGACAAACCAATGTTACTTTTCAAACTCATACCGACAATGAATAGTAGAATTCCGCCTACACCAACTGTTGAAGCAAGTGTGTAAATACCAGCAACGGTGAAAAATGCCCCGAATGCGATACAAATAAAACCACCAAGAATCAAATTTTCTCGAGGATTGCGTGACATTGAAAATCACTCGTTCAAAGCATTGCTCAGTGACTGAGCAACCCTTTCGATTTTGTCGGTTGGTATAGCACATAACCCGATTCTAACACCACCATTTAATGGAACTAAGTAGACTTGCTCTAGGGCACAAGACTCAACTATTGCTTTAGGGTCTTCATGTTCTAACCACGCAAAAAATCCATCATGAGTTGGGTTAATTGGAACAGACATGTCATTACATGCGGCAATGAATAATTCTCTACGCTGCTTTAAAATCTCAGTCAGTCTGACTTTTTCATCAGACCAAGCAGCTCCTGACTCAGTGTCTGAATGGATCTTGGCAATAGAATACTGCGCTAATCTTGAACTCGCTGACCACGTTTGGCGACCCGTGACCCCCATCACCGTAGTTATACGTTCAACAACTGATTCATCAGGATGTATACTTACCAAAGCCCCACCTCTGAGTCCGTATACAGTATGGGATTTTGATAGCGATATGGCAAATGTAATCAACAAATTTGCCGGCCACTCCATCCCATCATGTAATGCATCTGTGATTGTCTCGGCCCACCCATGTGGTTCTTTGGCATAGAGATGATATGCTGCGTCAATTAATAATGTGAAACCCACATCTTCGTTGTCCATCGCTGCTTCAGAAAACGCCCTTAAGACTGACATACGCTCATCAGGTGTCAGAGAGAGTCCGGTTGGATTATGAGCAGGGTCATTTAGCCATGACATTACTTTTGATTGTGTGCGAGCTAATTTACTGAGATTGGATCTGAGAGAATCTAAATCTAAACCTGATGATTGACTGAGCAACGGATAGGTGGCAATTTCCAATCCGCAACCAGCCAAAAATCCGTCATAAGGCCCCCAATGTCGGTCACGTAGCAAGACCTTACTACCTCTATCGGCATAATTGGCTGCTGCAAGGAATAAAGCACCAGAGCCGCCGGGAGATGCTGTTGCTGTATGATGAACACCGATACTCTCTAACTCCTGTCGAGCATCACCGAGTGCTAAAGTTACCGCTAAATCGAGAAATTCTGGCAGTCCTTTGAGAGGGGCGTAGGCAGCAATTTCAATTGGTGGGGAGCTTCTGACAAATTTGTCAACGGTTTTGTTTATTGCCAAACTGCCATCATTTTCAAGCAATGCACCAATCGTTCCGTTAACTGCATCATGGCCTTGCGCCACGGCCTCTTGATATCTAGCCCAACATGAGAATATTGTATCATTACCTTGTTTTGTTTGAGCGAAATCATTCAAAAAACTGCTCGCAGTATCCCCGGCCATAGGCAAACCACACAATTCTTGTTCTTTGATTTGCCCATTCCAATTGGGTCAGAACCGCAAGAAAAACATCCGTTTCATTGATGAATGATTGCTGTTTGGGTCAAACAACGCCAACGTAGCACAGCTGGTAGTGCGTCGGATTTGTAATCCGACGGTCGGGGGTTCGAGTCCCTCCGTTGGCTCCATAAAAACAGTTAACTGTGTGGCTACAACACTCTCTATGCGACCTTTCCATATGGCATTCCCCGTCACAGATCTTGAATTAACTGAGCATTTTTATGTAAATATTCTGGAATGTGAAGTCGGTAGGAGAACTCCTAAATCGATTAATTTCGATTTTTTCGGACATCAGATTGTAGCCCATTTAGTTCCGCACATGCCGAGTTATGCTGATGGCGGGAAGGTGGATGGTAAACAAGTTTCACCATTTCACTTTGGCTTAGTTCTGGAATGGGAAAAATGGCATAAATTCAGAGACTATCTGACGGAGATTGATATTGAGTTCCGTATCAAACCCCACACAAGATATCGTGGCAAAGTGGGCGAACAGGCAACTATGTTTATTGATGACCCATGTGGTAATTCGCTAGAATTCAAATCATTCAAGGATGATAAGAAACTTTTTGCAACTGATAAATAACCACTTAAGTCAACCATCTGCAATCAAATGTCATATCAAAATGCTCAATAAACGAAGTATTGTGGACTATTCATGGTGGCATCTATCCTCGACGGGAAAGCCTGTGCTGCGGTTGTGGAAGAAGGTCTAACTCAACGTATCGAGAAATGTATTCAAACTGGTGTAACGCCACACCTGGCAGTCATCATTGTTGGTGACGACCCAGCAAGCCATGTTTATGTCGGAGCGAAAGTTAGGGCATGTAACAGGCTTGGAATCAAAAGCAGCCACATAGAACTTCCTGAGTCCACATCTGAGCAAGAATTACGGATGATGATTGACCGCCTCAATTGCGATGATTCAGTTCATGGAATATTAATTCAATCACCACTACCTAAACAAATGAATGAAGAGTCACTGACAGATTTAATTGACCCAGCAAAAGATGTCGACGGTTTTCACCCAGTCAATCTCGGACGGTTGGTTCAATCGCGAAATGATTGTCTTGTTCCATGCACACCAAACGGAGTGATGAGGCTTTTAGCATGGGCTGGAATAACTATCAAAGGCAAAACAGCACTTGTAATCGGTCGTTCCCGGAATGTAGGTATGCCACAAGCGATACTACTGGTTTCGCGCGGTGCTGATGCAACTGTAACAATTGCCCACTCTAAAACAGCAGATTTAGCAAAAGAATGTCAACAAGCCGACATCATAGTTGCCGCAGTTGGTAGACCAAATATGATAAAGCGAGATTGGATAAAGCCAGGGGCAATTATCGTTGACGTTGGAATCAACAGAGTGGCCGATGACTCTGCTCCACGTGGGTATGTGCTTGTTGGTGATGTAGAAAAAACCGCTAATGAAGTGGCATCTTGGATGACTCCAGTCCCTGGTGGGGTTGGACCTATGACTGTGGCTATGCTGATGGAAAATACAGTCGCTGCGGCTGAAAAAGTCATTCAATGGTAATGCTCTTATCTAGCAATCTCTGGTATCCCATTGTGGAACAGGTTGCCCCAAAGTTAGCCAGCGCCGGTAAAATTGCCGGGGCAATAATAATACTAACCTCGGCCATAAATGTGAATGTTAACCTTCTCAATGCTGCGTCATATCAAGGTTTTAGCATAGAAGAGCTAATAGGTTTAGTTTTTGGAGTTAGTTGTTTAATTGTCGCATTTTTCGCATCGAGGGAGCGTAAGATTGTCCCATTGAATAATAATATCTCACTTGAAGAGCAACTAGAGCAACTTGAAAGTTTGCCGACGAGTTCCTCAACTGAGCGAACTAACGAACAATCTCAAAGTAGCCATACCAAAGCAATAGTTGAATCAATTATCGGCTCAAATCAGGGGATGAGTCAGAGTCTTGTTAACGACGCGATAGATAAGTTAACTGATGGTGATTTCGGCCTTGCTGCACAAGGGTTAGCAGATGAACTACCGGCACCTCACATGCACGCCAGAGATGTGCACATCACCCCGAAAAAATCTGATGAAGTTAATAGTGGAAAATACCGCGCTAGCGTTCCACTACCCAGCAATAATTCAAACCTAAACCGGGCTGATTCTGAGAAATCAAAACTCGAGAATGACGACATCACCCGGAATCCGAAGTCGCCAAAAAAGCCCCAAACCGTTAGTCCTCTTCCAGATTTATCTGACCTATTTGAAGAACACAAAAACTCGTCTGCTGC
>DALZ01000163.1 GCA_002496955.1 Euryarchaeota archaeon UBA128
CTGGTGGACCGCCAACAACTAAACCATGCACTTCAAGTATGTGTCCTAAGATCTCGTGAACCAATAATCCTCTTGTTCGACTATCAATATCTTCGCTAGATTCTTCTGGTTGACTTGCTAATAGGTGCTTTTCAAGCCAAGCACCGCGTGGACATCGCAACCAAGATTGAATCCTGCTTGCGGACCAAAATTGTTGGTTGAGATTTTGTGCTGTTTTACCGATTACTGACTGAAATACCTCACTTCCAGAATCGAATGGGGGCAAAGGTCTGGGATCGATTGCAGGACTATTCGATCTTGACCCCTTTTTACCAAGATGTGGCCATGATTCCGCGTCAATTGTTACCATTCCAGCTTGGGATTTAGAAGGCCGTAGTATCAAATTGTCAACCGAGACCATGAAATTTCTAGATTCCCATTCTAAGAACTCACCTTTTTGAAGAGTTTTGTGGGTAGGTTGTCGTTTCAGGCGATCGTTGAAAATTTCATATTCATGAGATTTTGCTAGATTAGTTAATGAAATCGGTGCACGGTTGATTGCTTGGTTGTTGGCTAATTTTAGTCCAGCCCTTTGGATGTAGTCCCTTCCTCTATCGCCTGAGCGATTGCCGGTAGCACCCCGAGTTGACATTGTCATTGAAAACGGTCGAGGCGTAAGCCAGCCCGTCTGTTCAGATTCATTTGAAATCGTTAAATTCCAGGGCCTATCTAAATTGTTGGTATCATAACTATCTGGATTGACAAAAGACGGTATATTCTTCATTGTTTGAAAATCGTTGAGATTCTTTTGATACTGTAAAAACTCTGCAAGCGGGGCACTAGGTCCTGCTGCATCGTCTAATGTACTATCCATTACTACTACGGTCTTTGCAGCATTTAGTAAGTGCTTAAGGTGGTGCCTCGCTTTACGGATTTCGATGTCTTGGTTTAGTATCCCTAATTTGAGTCTTGATTCGGTATCAAGCCACGGAACTTTAGGTGCTTTCATTAGCCAAGAGTCTGCATCTAAACCACATAAAATGATTAGATCTGCCTCCATTCCAAACGCTTGCTCGGGAGTATAAATGACAATGTCTTTTGATTCAGTTCTTGTAGATGGTAGTTCTGTTTTATCGATTATCCGCAAAATATGTGATATGAAGTCATTGAAGTTCGTCGGTAACTTAAGTCCTAATTGATTTAGCTCACCCATAATTCGATGGTGTTCTTCGTATACGGTTTGTAGTGCTGGAATGGCTCTAGAGAATTTAGCATCATGTGAAATCAATTTGGTGAGATCTAGGGATTGTAAAATAACATTCAGCCATTCTGTGCCATCTTTAGGCTGTTCTATTAATGGTAATTTTGCCGATGATGAGCAGCCGACATAATCGCTTTTTGACAGTTCATTTGACTCATGACAGAGAGGTGCCCAAATTTTCACAATATTTGCTAACCACCATTGTGTTTCCTCGAACTTTTGCTCCATTATTGCTTCATCGCTTCCAAGATTTGGTTTTGCGATTGACAAAGTGTACATCCACCTCTCTATTGCACCGGGGCCTCCAAGTACGTGGAAATTAAGTGATATATTCTGTAGAATATCTAAATGAGGTTGGGGCTTCCAATCGGAGAATAATGGATGAGTAAGTTTTGAGAGAGCTGAAAATTCCAGGGGAAAACTAGTATTTTCGATTAATCTTCTGAGTTTGTTAAACGACCATGATTCTAAACCGTCACCCATCCTCAAAGCATTCAGCAAACCAGCGATTGAGGATTGCTCGCGTAATTTATTGGACTGCAGGTTGCAAAGTAAACCCAAATCCTTCAATCTTGTAGTCCAGAAATTTATGTTGTTATCTGCAGCAGCGTCGACGATGATTATCTCGCCTTGGGTAGTCTTTAGATAATCACTAACTAATTCTACTGTCGAAGAAATATTGTGTTCTTTCCTTTCCAAAGATATTCGGTGCCATTTAGTTGCCTTTTGAACGCCGGCTTCTGACTTCCATTCTGATTCATCGGTTAAGTTAGACATTTCGTGGGCCGGTAACCAGCTTGGTATCGTCTTTTCAGTAGACCACTCAACATCTTCGATATAGGCGCCGTGGAAACCTAGACGAAAAGATCCGGGGTTACATAGTTGGTGAATAGGAATCATTTTTGAAATTAAATCTAGCAACTCTCTATCCATCTCGGTAAATTCTGGGCTGTGATCAAGCATTACTATTCCACTCAATCCCTTTAACGTGAATGGAATCTCGTCAGATGTCAACAACTTATCATACAAATGAGTCTTCATCAAATGTGGGTGTGTCTTATTAGTTTGCTTTTCAAGCCGCTTTAGCAACGCTCTAAATTCCTTAACACCTGGATCATTATCCCAATTCCATGGAGATTTTAATTCGCTTAGCTCTTTATGTAGTTGAAGTAATCTCTCAGTCTTATACTCACTCCACTTCCTATCTTCGGCGGCGGTAAACATAAACGGGAACTTTCCAGCGTTAGCCCACTTTACCATATTTTGATGAACAAGTGTGAATAGTAAACTATCATTGTCCATGACATTAGGCAGCCTTAGGTCGAGAAAAAGTGAACTAAATAGCCGCTTTAGAGTCAAATGCTTTGAGGTGTCAATCGATGAAATGTGTTCAGAAAGCTTTGCTAACCAAGCTTTTCTAGTATTTTCAGAGGGATAAATGATTAATTTATCGGCTCTAGGGTTACCAATTAAATCTTCAATTAGCCAGCCCGGTATTAATTGCCCGCTAGGGGCGGGCTCAACTGAGAGCATCGAAGGACTAGTCTCAGTTACAACCAACATTACCCCTCCTCAAGATACACTTCCGGCGACGCCTATTGAAGACTTGCCCTACATATAGATGGTAGAGGTTTTTAGCCGTACTGACCTGCAAATATTGTACGTAATTGTGTACTACTGGCACATTACAGAAAATTAATTCATCGGCAATATAATACGACGATTTAATCACAAACACCCCCCGTACAGCCATACAAGTTACAACTAGTTATTGAAAACTATCATCAAAATTGGCGTTATTAGCGATAAACAGGATTGAAAACAATCCTCAGATGGTTTCAAAGGAAAGTAGCGGTTGGACAAACTATGCGAAAAGTTACGATCATATTGGCAATGTTGTTGGTTATCGCAATGACTACCCCGTCTTCAACCGCAAAACCTGCAGTTGACAGCAATAATGGTCCAGTTTTTGGTGGCCAACATACCGATGTCAGCAATCAGTCAAACCAAACAAGTCAAATCAGTATGCTACCACCTATTGCTGAAGACTTCACTGCTACATGGTGTAGTAACTGTGTCAAAGTTGAGCATGCACTTGATGAGCTTGAAGCAGAAGGAGAGTTGCAAAAGTATGAATTTCATGTTGACCCAGACATAGATGAATCGGGATTTGGTTCTCCTGAGATGACTCAACATTTACGCTCCAGATATAATGTCCCAAGTCCTCCATTAGTTGCAATCAATGGAATCATGAAAAAAGAAGGCAGTGTCCCGGAATCGGATAGTTTGGTCTCTGATTATCGTAATATGATGCAGAATCAATTACAATTAGGCAACGCAATCTCATCTTTTAGCTGGACTCCAGCGGCAAATTGTGATTGTGATTTGCCAGACGATATGGGTATAATCAACTGGAATTTGAATGCTGATTTATCGGCTTACTCAAATGCGACCTTGAGTGTCAACGCTTGGATAGTGGAACAATCCGCAGACTTTTCTGGTGGAAGCAATGGCCAAGGGACCTATTTTGATATTGTTAGGCAAATGATTGACCTAGGCGGTAATCCTCAGGGTACCGCAAATATTACCATCCCTGCAGCAATTGACGGGGATGACTTGGAGATTCACCTAGTATACGTACTAGACATACCAGAAGTAGAAGAAGATGATTCACCATTAGTTGCTCCCGATAGTAATGATTCTGCATTACCTGGATTTATGACTAGTTTCACAATTCTAGCGATTACGGCAGCGGCGATGATTTCTCGTCGTGATTAAGTTAGTTTGCTAACGTGCTGAACACTTGAATTACTTTCTCAATGTCTTCATCAGTCACATGCAAATGCACTACTGCTCTGACTGCTGTTGGTCCGACATCTAAGACATCAATGCCATGATTGGCTAACTCGTGCATCAATTTTTTAGCCCCCATCTCGCTGTCAATATAGACCATATTTGTCTCGACTGAATCTAGATCTATGGTAAAACCGTTCATTTTGTTAATTGATTGTGCTAAATAAGACGCTCTATCATGATCCTCAGCCAATCTAGCGACATTATGTTCTAAAGCAAACAATCCACAGGCAGCCAAAAATCCTGATTGGCGCATTCCTCCACCAAACAATTTTCTCCATCGACTCGCTTTAGCAATAAATTCCTTCGAGCCAACTAAGAGACTACCTACAGGTGCCCCAAGGCCCTTTGACAGACAAATGGATACAGAGTCAAAATTCCTTAGCATTCTATCGATTGGAGTCTCGGTTTTGATTGCTGCATTGAATATTCTTGCACCATCCATATGAATAACGCAATTATGCTCGTGCGCAGTTGCTACAATTGCGTCTAAATTGTCTTGAGAATAGCATGTGCCACCGCCTCGGTTGGCGGTGTTTTCTACACAAACCATCGTGCCATCTGGATAATGCCCCAGACTACCTTCGGCTTTTCTAATTGCTTTAGCAACTGCTTGGGGTGTTAATTGCCCCTTTTCACCATCAATCAAAGCTACAGAGACGCCGGACAAAGCTGCATAACCTCCGCCCTCATACTGATAGATATGGCTAGTTCTTTCCATAATTATCTCATCCCCGGGAGAGGTGTGAGCTCGTATCGCAATGGCGTTGGACATGGTTCCTGAAGGCACAAACAATGCTGCCTCCATGCCGCACATCTTGGCAATTTTTTCCTCTAATGCTCTAACGGTTGGATCATCTTGCAGAACGTCATCTCCAACTACTGAGGCCATCATTGCCTCCTTCATCGCTTTAGTCGGTTGAGTTACCGTGTCGCTGCGAAGGTCGATTCTATCAAGATTATACTCTCGCATAGTCACGCCATATCGCCATCATTGATGAAATAGGCGGAATTTAAACTAGCTTCAAATGCCCGGTTAGGTCTTGTAACTTGTCTTCGCTGTCAGGGCCGAAGGCAATCACGGTAAGTGAGCCACTGGGGACTTGTGTTTTGCCTGCATCGGATATTCGCACAGTTTGGATTCCGTGATTCTGAGCCTTGGATTCTAATTCTATCAACTCATCATAGCCTGATTTAAGACATACTTTTTTCTGTCCGGTTTTCAACCATGCATCTAGAATCGTAGGTTGGTATTCGCCGATTTTCAAAGTTGCAGTCACTGAGGCATGACCCACTTGTGCCGCGATTTTTCCCTTGCCCATTTTCAAATCATTATTTATCACCAAGACCAACTTGACTGGATCATTGTCTAACCGACCTTGCATTTTTGGTGCAGTCAAACGATGGATGAACGAACGCAAACCCAAACAATCACCTAAATTAATACGGCTTCAACTCACCTGTTAAAGCATTAATGCTGCTTTTTGGCGCTGGCCCAATACCTAATACTGTTATGGTTCCAGGCGGAATCTCTGTATGGCCCGCATCCTTAACCATGTGAGTAATTAACCCTGCTGACTTAGCCTTAATCATTAATTCCTTTAACAAATCGAGGCTATCAACTGCCAGACTTATTTTGCGACCACCGCTGGAGTGCCACCGCTCCATGAGTCTGGGCTCGTGTTTCCTAGCAATTAGGGCGCAACTTACCGCGGCGTGAGAGCATTGTACAGCAACCTTGCCTGCGGATAGTCGCAGGTCTTTTCTGACTATCAAAGCCATTGAAGGGCCTTCATGTTCTTGTGACATATCCATCGACTACTTTCTGCTCAATTTCTTCCAGAGATTGGAATTTTGCAATCGCGTTGCTAAACCATCCTCCGAACCAAGCTGCAATTGTCAGGTTGCCAACTGCATGTAATAGATCATAGGGTATTCCATTGAGTAAATATATCATGAAACCATTAACACTTACTGTACCTAAGACGCTTAATGAAACGATAAAATCGAATAAAAATGCACAGATTACTGCATAAGCGAAAGTCTTGTTCAATTTCAATTGGCCGTCTGTCATGATTTTTGAGTATGCTCCAATAATCGCAACTACCGACCAGCCTATGGCTTGGTATAGTGTCCATATACCGTCCCCAATAATAAAGTTAGAAATCATCGTAACTAAGACGGCAAAAGCGACTCCTCTGCGCGCACCTAATTGGGCACCGATAATCAGTGCAGCGACGGTTACTGGCTGAATATTAGGCAATGGTGTCATAACAACTCGAAGCAAGGAAATACTAGCGACCAATGTTACAAAAGTGAGAATATTAGACACTTTCTTCATGTCTGGTGACGCTAGCATCCAGAATGCTAGTGCCAATAAAATGATATCAATTACCAATCCAGTAACTGGCCCGAGCACCGGGCCGTGGATGCCATATGATTGGAACATGACCATGCCTAGAGGTTGAATGTCTTGAGGATTGCCTAAACTAGAGTTGTTTCCATACCACAATACCATCTGATTGCAATCCACTATATTCTGCTGATACAGTCCCTGGCTGACCATTAACAGAATATTCCCATCCCTCTCCTGCAACATTGTCTATGCTCACAACATATTTCCCAAGACTGCTATCGATTATGTCCATTTCTAGTCCTTGCTTATTTGCCGCATCCATAGTCGCGTCCAGAACATTAGCGTTACCCAATAAGCCGCCTGTGACAATTGTTTGATCTTTGAATTCGAACACGACAATCTGTGTACCTAACCATTCATCTGGCCATTCATCATCCCATACATTAGATGCTGGAGCATCGTCGTTTACTAATTCGGACCATGCCTCAACAATATCACCAAATGTGAAAAAAAGTAAAATTGTTGCAAACAAAATAAAGAATTTAAACGCCGATTGAAATCTTTCTCTAAGCAGTTGAATACTTGATATTGAGACTATTATTAATGCTGAAAGAATGGCCAATATCGTTGGCCAATCTGAATTCTGGCTTTCCTCTGGCATTGAAACAGCATTTGTCGAAAACATTTTCAAATTCGCATTATCGTTAGCTAGCAGCATGTGCTGAATCCCATCAGATGACCACGATTCAATTCCTGCAGTACCATACCAATCGTCATCATAAGTGGCCATCTCAAGTGGCATTAATTCGCCATCATCATCAATTTCGAATTGCCCATAGCCGCCATCAACTGTATTTTGCGGCAACATTATTCTTCCAAATACGTTTGAAATCTCTCCGTTAGATGTAAACTCTTCAACATCGTTTACAGAACATTGAATCTCGCAGGAAATGCTGCGCAGAAATTGTGAATCGGCGGTAATCACATAATCGTCAATAATTATTGGCATACCGGGTCCGTAGCCTGAATTTACCACGATTGATGATTGGTTTGAGGTTATGTCAAACCGATAAATTGTACTGCCACTACTGGTTTGTAGGTGAATCAAAAGATTATCGTCAGCCAATGAAATTGGTGCATGCCTAATTTTACCCTCAGCAATGAAGTGTTTCGTGACACCTTCATTGGTTACTGACCATAAGTTGCCCACCTCGTCGCCAATCCAATAAAATCCTTCAGATTTTGAAACACCATTTCTCCAACCCAATCCTGTCTCATGAGAGAATTCAAGGTCGCCGTTTAGACATAGTTTATCAACTCCCAATCTAGTTGGCAGTGTGACCGTTTCACTCTCAATAAACATCTGGCCGGTTATGCCCCAGGAATTGATTTGGGTTTGATACTGCCAAACCACAGCACCGGTGTTGGCATTTAACGCTTGAAACAAACCATCTGACCAGCCAACTAATAACATGTCAGGCCAAGTTCCACAATCGCCAATACCAGACTCTACAAACTCTAACGGGGCCATATCTTGGAAGGTTGAGTTAAAATTTTGCACTCGCCAATTTTCATCGCCAGCAAAATTCAACGAGTATACAGAAGGTACACCCTGAGATAGGCTTGATGTTGAGGTTCTAACAAAAATTGCTCGATCAGAAGATACCGGTTGTGTAGATATATACACTTCACCAAAATCGACCTCCCATTGAAGAGTGAACTCTGCTCCATCTTGAGCATAGTCGTTTTCTCCGCTAGCAAAGGGTAGACAAACTATGGCGATTACCACCAATACAAGAAATTCTGCACGCATTTTATTCACTTTGTAGCATCTTGAATCGCTTGTCTCAGGAGGGCACTAACTGCTTTTCCATCTGCTGCGCCGGCTTGCTGCATGACTACTCCCATCAATGGGCCTATTGCACCCATTCCACGCTCTTTGACGAACTCTAATCGCTCAGCGACCACTGCGGCGATAATATCACTAAGCTCTGATTCGTTGGCGGGTTTCAAACCATGCTGTTCGGCATATGCAATGATATCGCTGGACTCCGGCATTTGTCCATGATAATGAGCAATCACATCATTAATCGCTTCCCTAGTAATCTCTCCAGCCTCTTTTACCGATAACACAAGACTAGAGAGCCGTGGGTCAACAGTATCATTCTCAAGTAGCACTGCAGCCCATGCCTTGGCTGGTAAACCGTCGAGATATTCGACAAAAGTGTCATCCAGTTCACGAGCAAGAATCTGCTCTTTCTGATCAGTAGAAACATCGTATTGGTTCATTCGCTTATGTCGCTGAGCGTCAGTCATAGGCAAATTATCAACGATTGATTGCCATTTTTGTGAAGCAATAATTTGTGTCGGAATATCGGTTTCTGGATACATACGTGCACCGCCCGGAAGAGGTCGCATTGGAGTCGTTGTACCATCTGCGGGTGCACCTTTCTTAATCACCACATTACGAACCTCTTGAGGGATTCGATGCCAAGCCACTCTGGCTCGTAACAAAACGCTCTCCAAGGCTAATTTCGCTTGCCAAAGGGGTGCTAAACATAATACAAAACCGTCTTCATCGGATAATTTTAGTGCTTTTCTTACGCTCTCAATATTATTATTTTCGATACCGTATGCTGGCAACTCATCTGAATGAAATACACCCTTTACGCCTGCTAACTTTGCTGCTCCAGCCAGTTCTCTTCCCAATCTAGGCAATTGGGAACCTTTGGCATCAAGTTGCTTAGTGCCTATTTTCCCGGCCAATCCGGGCAGTGGTAAAGCCAACATTGTGTAAGATTTTTGTAACCCGTTGACAACCATTTTCGAGTCACAATTTGCAAATTTATCGGTTACATCGATTAACTCTAATGGTAGTGCTTGTGCTACCATTTCTCTAACATGTGCCTCGATTTTTTCATCGTCCAGTCTCCTGTCACTAGGTAAATTTGGCAAAGATAATTGATTCCTTAGAGTGTTTGCTAAACGATAGAAATGAAGTTGCCGTGCCATTTCTAACTTAATGATTCGCGGAATCCAATCTAAATCTTGGCAACCCTTTATTTCGATTCTGTCGCCACAAGCGATTGAGACATTCAGATCTTGTCTTATGCTCCCAAGTCCTCGTCGTACGCGCCGTGTTTGGCGCAATGTCCTACCTAAAGCGATAGATGTCTCTTTAGCGTGTTCAGGAGTCTTAACATCGGGTTCCGTGGCGATCTCAATTAATGGTAAGCCCAGTCTATCTAAATTGTAGATCACGCATTCCCCTAACTCTGTAGCAAAAGTATCAAGTTTTCTCGCACTATCTTCCTCCAGACAGAGAACTGAGATTCCTACTGGCTCAGATGAAGTCTGTAGTATTCCGCCGGTTGAAATCAGCGTAGTTCGCTGAAATCCGCTAGTATTTGATCCATCGACGACGGTTTTTCGCATGGTCTGTAGCAATGATACAGGTTTAGCGTCGAGTAAAGCTGAGGTCGTCAAAGCAATATCTAGTGCTGATTCATCATGGCATAACGGAGGTTGCTCATCTAATTCAATCAAACCTGAATTTGGTGATTGAACATATTCAAAGGAACGGTTTCGTTGAGTTTCAAACCGTGCTGCGATGTCTATTTTTCCGCCTTCACCCCTAGCTGCCCTTAATCTCCGAGAGAAACGTGGCCAATCCTCGGGTAAAGTTTCTATTGTAACGTCGTAAAGATCTCCGGGTTGTCTAGAATGTAACTTACCGGTTGCTAACTGTTGATGGACTTCAATGCCGCACATAAAGCCTAATTGGTCTGCATTAAGCGCTTCGGCATCAGCGACATCGCCCTCTGGTTCAGGAAAATGCGACTCCGCCATAGTAATCCCAGGAGTTCATTATTCAAGATAGCAACGATTGTTACCTAAGTGTTTGAATTGTATCATAACCTCTTGGTAGCATAAGGGTTCCGTCTCTAACCATTTTCTCAATCATGTTGTCAACTTTGCCTCTGTCAACATTATGATTTTGCATTTCATTGTAAATATCGACTCTATTAGCATATTTGATTGACTCTTGCGACCTAGATTCGAGATCTCTAATCGTGTCGAGGAGGAGTCTTTCATGATTTCTAGCCGAGGCTTTTTTGCCGGTTTGCAAGGTGGTTTCATCAAAGTTATCACCCATTAATTCATTACGCCATGTTCGTGTCAAACGGATTGCTCTTTCTACGTCTTCAAGGTTAGCGATTTCTGATAATCTTATCCTCGCACTTGCTTCCGCCATTCGAGCAACTGCTTCCAATGATCGAGCAGTAATTGATACGCTATCAGAGGACTCCCCCCCTCTTTCTCTAGTCTCAACATAAAATCCTACAATTCTATTACGTGCGTCTTCATCTAATTTTGGATGGATGGCACGCTTTGAATAGGCAATGTATTTCCTGATTAGTGCTTTTGTGAGTATTTCGTCGCCGTCTTGCGATTTTTGGGTTGAAAATGAGCCGCGTTTCGACGGGTCAGGCGCACTTCCTTGATTGACCAATAATTCACTGGTTCCTAGCAACCGATTGTTGATGATGTGTTGCGCTATTTTTGCATCGCGAGTTTTTTCAGCATTGTCAGTCAGCAGCCAGACTATATCAAAACGGGAAATGAGTGGTGGAGCTAGGTTAATTTGAGCGGTAAAGGGGGTATCGGATACTGGCTCAAAGCGTCCGCTTTTTGGATTGGCTGCAGCCAATACTGCACAACGTGTTCTAAGGCTTGCATTTATTCCCGCCTTGGAAATTGAAATAGTCTGTTGTTCCATCGCTTCGTGCATGCTCGACCTATCGGCCTCGTTCATCTTATCAAATTCGTCAATCGCAGCGAGCCCTAGATCAGCCAAAACCAGCGCTCCAGCCTCTAGAGTCCATCGGCCATCTGCTGCAGAGTCTTGTACTGCTGCTGCAGTTAATCCAGCCGCTGATGCTGACTGGCCTGAGGTAAACTGACCCCGTGGTGAAATCTTGGACATGTAATCCAATAACTGTGATTTTGCCACCCCCGGATCCCCCATCAGCAGAATGTGAATATCCCCACGGTTCCTGGTTCCATCTGGATTTAATCTGGCGACGCCCCCGAATAATTGAAGCATAAGTGATTCTTTTACTCTGTCCATTCCAAAAATTGACGGGGCTATGCTTTTGCTAAACAAATCGTAGATGTCTGAGCGACTGGCCAATTCCTTGATCTCAAGTTCCTCATCCTCGGTTATCAGTATTTCTTCAAGTGGAACATTTTGCCGCTCAAGAGAATGAATTCTGAGGAATATATCAAACACTGGAGTATCCTTTCCACCTTTCCTTTGCGAACGGATAAAGAGCACTCCATTGGCTTTGACCCTGTCGCCTGGGTTCAGTTTCCCCGCAATGTCATGTTCCCCAATACAGATAATGCGCTCTGGCTGTATGCCACCTTTCAATTGCTCCGGAGATTCCTGAAGTTCAATGAATTGTGAGTTAATTAGAATTGATTCGTCCTCTTGCAAAGCAAATCTAGTCTGGCGCTTCTGTCTACCGCATCCACCATCGATTTGAGAACATTCAAGCGGTTCGATCAGTTCTTGTTCATTTGGTTGCTTGACTTCGGTAATGTGTCCGCAAGATGTACACATGAAACACGCCGAGTAAATTCTCGGCCTCACACCAGATATTTTGGTAGCAATAGCGTCTATTGCCAGCATCATTCCTATATCATCGGCTCTTAATTGTGATACGGTTCTAATTTGGTCACTCGGCAACTGTATGATTCTAACAAATGGATACATCGATGTGTGTCCCTCATCTTGGAGGAACTGCCTTAGAGCTTGATTCGCAGCCTGAAAGTGTAGATTAGGATGGGCAATGATATTTTGAGCAAACTCATCATCGAATCCTTCAATATCTCGATATGAGACTTCAAGCGATTGCTCATCCGGCCACTTTTGTGCGAGGTTGTGAACTGCTTCTGCATACAAATCTTGGATCATTGACGTCCATCTTGCAGCTAAATCAAACTCTTGCAACACAAATATCACCAAACCTTCCGCGCTAGATTATGGTACTACTTGACCACGGTATATCATTACTTCTATCAATTTCTAATACCCCTTTATTTCCACTGGAACTGCAGGCGCCCCTACCATGCTTTTATTCGGCTAAATTCTATATCCATTGTAACTATTGCCAACCGGCGAACAAATCAGTAATGACTCTCTGGATTGTTCATGCCCGAGCATAATTTTTCACCTACTGAAGGAAGCATAGAACGACTTGTCGTTCGCTCTAATTTACTGGATAATCAGTTAGGTGACCCAATCAGTAGAGAAGTTATGGTCCATATTCCAAAGCAGGGATTGGAGTTAATCGATCAAGGTGCCAAGTTACCAGTAATGATTTATTTGGCACCATTCACCTCGTCTGGTTTGGCTCGGGCAGGATGGAAAGCCTTTGCTGAAACGCTTCCCCAAAAGCATGAGAGACTGGTTAATGAGCGAAAAATGTCCCCGACAATACTAGTCTTACCGGATTGTTTTACTTCGTTAGGCGGCAATCAGTTTGTTGATTCTAAAATTCTTGGATTATGGAGTTCATGGCTCCATCAATGCCTCAAACCAACAATTGAACAAAAATATGCTACCAACGGGAAATTTGGTTTGTTTGGTAAGTCTTCGGGGGGTTATGGAGCCCTACACAATGCGATTCATCATGAAGGAGAATGGCATGCAATCGCTTCTCATTCTGGAGATGTGGGCTTTGACATTCTGTACCGCTCGGATTTCCCAACTACTGCGACTCAAATTAACCAACAAGGAGGGTTAGACAAGTTCCTTGCCCATGTTAAGGAATGTAGTAAATTAAGTGGTGACGATTTCCATGCATTGATGATTTGCGCAATGGCCGCATCCTATGATTCAAATGGATTACAGAACTCTGGAAATAGCATTAGATTACCATTCAGTCTCGACACTTGTGAAATAGATGATTCAATTTGGGGAAATTGGTTAAAATTTGACCCTGTAAATTCAATCCAACTTAACGCTAATTCGTTAAAAAGGCTAGATTTATTGTATATTGACTGTGGAAATAGAGACCAGTATGGCATTCAATATGGTAGTAGAATACTTGTTAAAATCCTACAAGAACATGGTGTAAACCATCATTGGGAGGAGTTTGAAGGAACCCACTCTGGTATCGAACATAGATTAGATATCAGCATGCCTATGCTTGCTAAAGCACTATACGACTGAGCCGATTTATTCATTGCCTGCCTACTGCTGGAATAAATATGGCTGATAAAATGGATTATGCCAGCGCCGGGGTCGATATCGATCTTGAAGGCTCAGCTGTTGCATCTCTAATTAGTTCACTAGGGAAATCTGTTCGCCCCAGTGGAACCCCTGGTGCACCTGTGGATTTACCGGGTGGATTTGGTGGATTGATTGAATTTGGTGACCATTTACTAGCCTTAGCAACTGATGGCGTTGGCAGCAAATTACAAATTGCTTCTATGCTAAATCAATGGTCTGGTGTTGGGATAGATTGCATGGCGATGAATGTCAATGACCTGCTTTGTGTTGGTGCAGAGCCAATTGCCTTTGTTGATTATGTCGCAGTGCCAAAACCAGATCCTGAAGTTCATGCCGCCCTTGGCGCCTCGTTGGCTGAAGCGTGTCGGCTGGCTCGAGTAACTCTGGCCGGTGGCGAAACCGCTTCGCTACCCGGCATTGTAAATGAATTGGATTTGTCTGGAACGGCTCTTGGCTACTTGAAGAAAGGTGAAGCAATAACAGGTGAGAATCTACAAACCGGTGATGTTTTGATTGGTCTACCCTCTTCGGGGATTCATTCAAATGGTTATTCTCTCGTGCGCAAAATTATGGAAGTTGCTGGTTTACAATATACTGATGATGCCCCGTTTGATAGTTCAAGCCCTACCAGAGACATAAAGCGTTTTAATAACACGAATGATAACATAACCCTAGGAGAGATTTTCCTTAACCCAACTAAAATTTATTGTGACCCAGTTGTTGATTTAATCAAAACTGCACAGGCCGGAGAAAGTGGCTTTTCTGTTGATGACATTAGGGGCATTTGTCACGTCACTGGGGGTGGTTTGTCAAATCTACTGAGATTGCATGACAGTCTGGGGTGGGAAATTGATGATCCAATCGCGCCACATCCAGAGTTCTTATGGTTGGCAGAAATTGGACGTGTTGATACTTGGGAAATGTATCGAACTTTCAATATGGGTTGCGGTATGATAATTACAGTAAATCTCCAGTGCGCAGACAAAATATATTCCTGGCTGAAAAAGCGAATGCCTGGGGTGAAAGTGATTGGCAAGGTAACAAATAATGGTAGAAAAGTTGTGCATTCCCAACTGGGAATTGAATATACCCACTACTAACTCAGTTTAGTGCGACGCCAATCTCTTCATTGAGACCTGCGAATCTGTTACTTAATTCATCCATTGCCAAATTGAACACGGTTACAGGGTCTAGGCTACCATCGGTCTCATAGGATAGTACATACTCACCTTCAACTTGCTCTAAGGTTATCGCTCCATCAAAGTCTGCATCGCGCCCTGTTCCTGGCCCAACTTGATGAAGCGCTCTTTCAAGGTCCATCACTGTGTTAACGTCATCAACTTGCTTGTTTTTGAACAACTTAGCATCGATATCTCTGCCGTCGCTTGTCTTGAGGCCTAAAGCAAACAAAGTCTCTGCTTTCTTGGCATTGTTCAGCTTTGCAACATTCCTGTTGCTAAATCCGACACCTGCAACTGGTGACCACTTTTGGTGACTAGCACCACGGCCGAGGGTTGCGAATGCGTACAATTCTAGATATTGCCCTTTTGAGAGAATGGTAATTGGAATTCTTCTGTGTTCTTCTTTGATATCAAACATTGGATCAGAAATAGTAGTCAAATCTCCGGCATAAACGGTTATGTGGTCCTCTTCGGCATCGGGTGCAGGACCTTGAATATTCAATGAATAGAGGACTTGACATTGCGGACAACCCTTCTCTGCCTCAACCATATCAATACACACCGGACATGTTTCAAAGAAATCTAGCTTCTCTTCGGGGTATGTTGGAACTGGAATCATTGCTAATCTATGGGCAAGCATTTCATCAGGGAGTACGTTTACTGACTCTAAAATTTGACCTTCGGTTTCAACAACGCCTTGGCTGATGTTTACTCTCGTGATTGCTAATTTTGGCACATCAGAAATCAAGGCTCTTCTGATTGCGTTTACTTGAGATGCGTCGGTTTCACTAAGTGAAATCCTAATTGAGTTTTCTTTCGGCCAGCCTTCTACAATCTGTGCTTTCACTATATCACCACTGTATCATACACGTCGGCCACGTCGGCCGCCCTTTTTCTTCGTCCCGTCATGGGCAATTGGGGTTACATCCTCGATTCTAGTAATTGTCATGCCTGCACGAGTCAATGCTCTGATCGCTGCTTGAGCGCCTGGGCCGGTATTGTTTGAAAGATTACCTCCTGGTGCTCTGTACTTGACAATGAGTTGCGTGAATTCTTTATCCTTCAGGGCATCTGCTAATTTTTCAGCTGCTCTTGTTGCTGCGAACTGACCGCCGCTATCCTTAGACGACTTGACCATTTGACCACCTGAACAGGTGGTAATTGTTTCTGCGCCTGTTAGATCTGTAGCGGTCATCAAGATATTATTGTAGGAACTGAAAATGTTGACAATGGCTCTGCGCGACATCACTCATCGCCTCCTGCTTCTACTGATGGGGCTGCTTCAGCAGCTGTCTTAACTTCAGCAGCGAATTCTGCGGTTGCTTCAGGGTCTACTTCCTCAACAGCGTACTCGGCTTTCTCCCGACGGCCTTCAATGGCTTTTCTGATTGCGTGCTCCGGGTTATTTAATTGGCTACTCGGATGATAACTGATGTGTTCCTCTTCGTCTCTTGAGACGGGGTATGATGGAATTGTTACCTTTTGATCGCCGATACAAATCAGCCCGTGATTGACCAATTGTCTCGCTTGTTTCATGGTGGTTGCAAGGCCCTTGTAGTATACTTGGGCTTGCAAACGACGATTCAGGATGTCCTCAGTTCCAAGCGACAAGATATCGTCTAATGTTGCGTCAGATTGGATTAATCCCTTGTTGTGCAATGAACGTAATAGGTCTTCCATCTCTCTTTTTCCATGACCTTCACTGGTATCAACCATACCGATGAGACGCATTGCTTGTCTTCGATGGCGTCTCAATTGTGATTTCGCTTTCCATATTTCTCGCATGTTCTTCAGGCCGTGTTGTGCCTTAATCGCGTGTTCTTCTTCAATACGGGCGGCCTTCCATGGGTGGGAAGGTGTGTCAAACTTAGGTCTCGAAAATTTTGGCTCTCCCATCTAAATCCCTCACTTCTTCCTGTTTACACCTAGTGTTAGGCCACCACGGCCGTTCGAGCGCCCTCTTTGGCCGCGCACTTTGTTACCGCTTGCGTGTCTAACACCACGGTAACATTTGATTGAACGTAGTCTGGTAATATCATCTTTGAGGGTCAGTTTAACTTGCTGACCGGTCAAATGAAGCTCATCTCCGGTCTCTAGGTCACGCTGTCTGTTGAGCATCCACAGTGGCACAGACTCATTATAGCCTTCAATGGCTAGACGAAGTTTTTCTTGGTCTTCAACAGATAGATGACCGGCAAGGGATGCGGCATCAAATCCTGTGTTCTTACAGATTTGATTTGCGGTTCTTGCACCGACTCCTTTGACAGCTGTTAAGGCTGTAGCAAGCGGTTTTAGACCGTCAATATCGGTATCTGCCATACGAAGTATGTAAGAAAAATCTTCTCCTAAGTCTTCGGTTTTCGATTGTGCCATATCTTTTCACCTGATGCTACACACGGTGTGAAGCAAGTTCCCGACCAACCTCCCATATATCAAGACCGCGATGCAGCAAGTTGATTTTGAATTACCAAATTAGCATAAAAAAGAGCCTAATTAGTAACACAAAGAAGATAATTTTCGCCGTTCGGGTTCTGAAGTAGAAATGCCTTTTTTGAGCCATGGCGCTTAGCTAACTGTCGATCGAATGATCCCTGTAATTTAGGTTGATGAGATGGGTCTAAACTGGCTCTAATGGTTAACTTTGCAATGTCGTGATGGAGAAATATGTCAACGAATTTATCTGCTGACTCTATAACTAACTCAGTATTTATCAAGTCCACTATTCGACCTGTTGCAACAACCAAATTGGCATACTTTGACGAGGTTGCTTCAATGGCATTTTGATGGTAAATTATCGGCCTCCGGCCTTTCGATTCAGCCCAGACATAGGTTCCAATAGACATGGTTGATAACCAATCATCTGCTAAACCAGATTCTACTAAGGCAGCATCGATAATAGAAGCATAATTGCCCCTTTGCGGTTGAACATATGGTTTATTCAAACCGCTTTCTTGTTCTGTTATCGACTTGCCACCCAGTAGAATAAATGGCGGTGTGGTGGGTTCTGGTGGAATTCTAACAAATCTCCTTGGTGAGTTAGGCTCTGCAATTGCCCCAAGCCACAATGCGAGCCGATCTATTCGCCCGCCTCCACGAGATGTCCAAGTCCAAGTTTTGCTTGTTTTAGGCCAATATTTCTCAACTAGATCCTCAACTTCTAGCATTTGGGTTGATGATAGTCGGGGCGATAAATCTAGTAAAATTGCAGGTCCTGTTTCGCCGCACTTGAGATGGGGTTTCCAGCCGGCGAAAACCTCATCCAATCTTGGTTCCATTTCGCTAAGGGCATGCGCACGACTGTTGCGGGGCCTAGCAGGATCTAAATGCAAAAATGCTACTGGTTCATTCTTGAGATTTAATAACGCCTTTATCGCTGAGCCATCTCTTCCATCTCCTACAATGAAGACGCTGTTTTTTAATCGATCAATGTCATCATCTCCACGCTCGGTAAAGATTGTGCGAAAATTTACTGCACTAGCTCGAGCTCGATTTTGATTCAATTCCACGCCGACTATTGAGCGCTTTAATATCTCTGAGTAAGCCGCAATTTGTATTCCACTGCCGCATGCGCAATCTAGAATTATCCCCTCTGGAAGTTGATACTCCCGCAGCATGATTGCCCTAGACAAGGCCACTTGCCATGGTGTAGCCAACGGTTTACCTTCATCGGCATGAAAGAATCTGAATTGCTCAATTGACGTTTTATCCGGGTTATTTTCGAATAGCCCGTCGCTAGATTCTGATAACGGATTAATTATTTGAGGCATAAAATCCCTCAAAATTCAGCTACATCACTGCGCGTCATGAGACTTTCAAAGTTTATCCCAGCGGCTGCAAATGCTTCGCTTGCCCCCTCTTCACGATCGACGATACTAATGACGCCTATCACATTGCATTCTGTATCATTATGTATTCTTTGTACAGCCTTAATTGCTGAACCGCCGGTTGTCGTAACATCTTCCACAATTACAATAGTCCCGCCGCCTGACAAGGAGGCCCCCTCAATTCCAGGGGGATTGTTGGTCTTTCGACCGCCGCGACCTTTAGGCTCTTTTCGTACCATGAAGCCTCTTCTTGGTGACTCCTTAGGCGACATTGTGATTGCAATAGCCGTCAGTGGCACCGCACCTAACTCAAGGCCGCCAACGAAATCAGCCCCTAACTCATCCATTCGGATGTTAAGCATCTCACCGATCAAATGGCTTGCTTCGGGATGCATCATAACCGGTTTAGTATCGAAAAACCAACGAGATTGGCGCCCGCTGGCTAAAGTGAAAGCATCATCACTGCCGCCGTCGATGAAAGCCAATTCTCTAACTAAATCAACAAGTCTCGACCAGTTTGGATGACTTCGTATTGAGTTTGCCATGTCCCTCAGCGACTGGTTAGGCAAATGGCAAATGAACTTTCGTCACCTATTGGATAAATTTTACAGAAAATACCAGGATAATTCTGCTAGCAAGCAAAATCAGGCAATTTTTGATAAGCGGCCGGCTGCCTTGTCCAATAGTGAGAGGTATGGCGGATACAGTCAAAGTACAATCCGACCTGAATCCTATCGACGGAATCGATATCTCAAGACTTGAAAGTGAGATGAGAAATTATCAGCAGTGGATGGATGAAAGGACGGACGATGCCTATCGCATTGCCGAAATTGCAAGGTCAAAAAATCTTGACTACAAGCCATTTGTAGAGATACCAAGGGCTGCAGACCTTGCTGGCAGAACTGAAAAGTTGTTGGTAGAATATTTGGGCGAATACGAGGTTGCAGATGACATCAGACAGATGTTAGCAAAGCACGACCGTGAAACAACTTCGATGTTGATGGCTCAATCTGTTGCTCGGGGATTTCGTGATGAAGGACACGATTTGGTCACGGCAATAGATGTTGGCCTCAGAGTTGGTTTAGCAATTCTAACGGAAGCCGTGCTTGTTGCGCCACTGGAAGGAATTAGTGAAGTTCGTCTTTTGAATAATCTGGATGGTTCACAATTTGTTTCTGTGCATTTTGCTGGGCCAATTCGGGCTGCTGGTGGTACTGCACAAGCTCTCGCCGTACTAATTGCAGACATGATAAGAATCGAATTAAATATCGGTAAATATCAACCGACCAACCCTGAAGTAGAACGTGTGAAAGAAGAGTTTGGTTTGTATCGTGGTAACTTACAATACCGCCCAAGCCCAGAAGAAATTGATGAGATTGTTCGAGCGTGCCCAGTAATGATCAATGGAGAATCAACCGAACGTATTGAGTGTTCTGGTTACGGTGATGTTAGAAATATCGACGAGGCGAGAATTCGCGGCGGTGTACTTTTGGTCATTGGGGAAGGTATGTGTTTGAAGGCACCCAAGATACGAAAACACACTGAGCGGATGAAAATTGCAGGATGGGATTTTATTAGTAAGTTTGCTGAAAAGGATAAGCAGAAAGAGGATACTAACGAGACGAAATTCAAATCTAGATTGATTGAGCCAATTACCAAATTTATGAACGACATTATTGCTGGTAGACCCGTTTTTGGTGCCCCACAAGAGCCTGGTGGTTTTCGTCTCAGATATGGTCGGGCAAGGCCTTCTGGCTTAGCAGCGGCGTCTGTCAATCCAGCATGTATGCTTGCCATGGACGATTTCATAACAATCGGAACACAAATGAAGATTGAACGCCCGGGAAAAGCTTGCGCAATCACCCCATCGGATTACACGGACGGGCCTTGGGTAGTATTGGAAGACGGTCGCTTCACCCGTTGTGATACAATTGATTGTTTCAACGAACTAAAGCCGAATATTGCAACAATATGGGACAACGGCGAGATTGTTATCGGCTATGGTGAATTTATGGAGAATAACAAAAATTTGGTGCCTGCGGGATATTCAATGGATTGGTGGGCGAGTGATCTTATCGAGGAATTGAACTCCCCCAAATCGGTGGAAACTTTTTGCTCGATCATGAATTTGCCAAAGGGTGACTGCCCTAGTGGCATCCCAGGTCTCACAAAAGAACAGTTTTCTGACACGAATCTGAGATTTAACGTCAGATTGCTATGGCACAAATTCTTAGTTGCCCAACAACCAAATTGGGCACAAGCAAAGACGATTTGCGAGAAGTTCAAAACTTCCTTGCCACCGCCACATAATCCTTGGTTCCTTGATTTACCCATTGAATGGATTCCACAACTAATCACTTTATTGAAAGATGCAACCGTTGAAAACTCATCTGATAAGGCCGTCAGCGGCTTGATGCCAAAACAGGAACAACGGTGCCTGAGAATGAGTGGTGGCGTCACAAACTGGGATTCCGCAATTATGCTGGAAATGCCTCCACCTGAATTTGCGATTAATGATCTTACAAATCCCCCTGGGCCAGATATTCTGGTCGAAGATTTCATATTCGACAAAAAACCTTCAGCTCTGTGGACATTACAACAGCACGGTATTGCTAAAGGTTCTGCACTAATTTTGGGCTTAGCCCACCACCATGATGGTGATGATTTGATTATTACCAGTGGATGGTCGGCACTTCTAGAAGCTCTTGGGTTTGCAGTTGATGATGATGAAATCATTATGGTCGTAGATTCGAAAAAATTGTTTGAGGATAGAATTGCCAAACTAAAACTAGCGCAAAAGGTTCTGGTTAAGGAGGAAAACAGGCTGGAAGAACTGGAAAAAGAGCGTGCAATACAACGAAT
>DALZ01000120.1 GCA_002496955.1 Euryarchaeota archaeon UBA128
TCTTTCCCGTCAAGTGGGTATAAATCACTACCCAAGGGACGTGATGAAGATTCAGTAATGCAGAGAAGACACTCACTCTCACTCCATCCAAATTATCGCATGGTTGATTCATGTGCCGCAGAATTTGCTGCCAAAACACCTTATTATTACTCAACATATGAGCCCAACTCAACCGTTGGCATTGATTATGTTCCGAACCTCACTGAGCGAACTAAAGAACGTTATGTGGCGATTGGTAGTGGGCCAATTCGTATCGGGCAAGGAATTGAATTTGACTATGGCTGCGTCCATGCAGTTATGGCAATAAGGGAAGCGGGTAAGGATGCAATCCTTATCAACAACAACCCGGAGACAGTATCAACGGATTTTGATACCTCAGATAGACTATATTTCGAACCTTTGACTTTAGAATACGTAACTGAGGTTTTGTTGCGTGAGCAGGCTCATGCGATTTTATTGCAATTTGGCGGTCAAACCGCAATCAATCTGTCACAACCGCTTGACAGGCGGCTTCCAAAGTTAAAACATCTAGGACTAAATCTAGAAATTGCCGGAACTTCATGTGATGCAATTGATGAGGCAAGCGATCGAGAAAGATTTGAGAAATTTGCGAAGCGAGTCGGTTTAACAATGCCAAGAGGTGCAACAGGACTAACTGCAGACGATGTCAGGAAAGCCGTCGAAGAGATTGGCTATCCAGTTTTAATCAGGCCGTCATATGTATTAGGTGGTAGAGGCATGGAAATACTGTCCAACGATACACAATTGGAAGCATACTTGACAGAAGCTTATCTGGCCCCTGACAAGCCTCTGCTTATCGATGAATATCTCGGTCACGCTACCGAGATTGATGTCGATGCGGCATCGGATGGCAAAGAAGTATTGATCGGTGCCGTAATGGAACATCTTGAGGAAGCAGGCATCCACTCTGGAGATTCTACCTGCTTTATACCGACACAGAATATATCTGATGAGATGTTAAAACTAATCGAAGAACAGACGCGAATAATAGGTTTGGGATTGAATATTATTGGCTGTTTTAATATTCAATTTGCAATCCAAGGTACATCACTTTACGTTTTGGAAGTCAACCCTCGTTCTTCAAGAACGGTTCCATTTGTGGCAAAATCGTCGGGCTTACCATTAGCCAGAATCGCTGCTAACATAACCATAGGAATTCCGCTTGCTAAGCAGATGATTCCAGTAAGGACTTCGGGTAATGTATGTGTTAAAGCACCGGTATTTCCCTTCATCAAATTGCGAGGTCTAGACCCCGCTCCTGGACCAGAAATGAAGTCTACTGGTGAGGTCTTTGGTTCACATCAAGATGCAGATGTTGCATATCTGAAAGCGAGGCTAGCGACGGAAGTGCCTGTTGCAAGTTCAGGAGGAGTTTACCTAACTGTAAGGGATGACGACAAAACCAACCTAATACCCATCGCCCAACAATTACACAACCTAGGCTTCAGCCTGTTTGCTACGTCAGGAACAGCGGATATATTACGCTCTAATAACATCCCAGTTGATGTAGTCTATCGAATACGAGAACGCATGCACCCGGATGCGCTTGATTTAATGCGCCAAGGTAAAATTTCGTTCATTGTCAATGTTCCAACGATTTCTGGCGGGGCAGTTCGGGATGGTAACATGATGAGACGATTGGCAGTTGAGCTGAATATACCGTTTGTCACTACAATCCGCGGAGCAAATATGGAAGTTGCTGCTATAGGTGCAATGAAAAAAGGCGACATGGAGCCAGTTCGTCTTCAAGTCAATTATTAGCTTCAGCACTTGTCATATGCTTCGATAATATATTTTGTTAGCGGGCTAGTCCACGCCAATTCACTAATACCTTCTTCACCTTCTGTGGCATAAATTCTAACAACGTCCCTAACTCTTACATTGCCTTCCGATGAGCGGGCTAAAATAGTTGCAGCCTTGATTAATTTCCCGGTTCCATGTGGATCATAAACAGTGTCCAGCGCTTCTTTTAGGAACCAGTCAGTCTTGCCACCTTCTTCACCTTCATATTTCTTGATGGCTTTCTTCCCTGCAAACAAACCGCCGCCAGCTTTAGGTTTGGATTTTGGTTTTGGTTGGGCTTTCTTGGTTGTGGTTTTGGCTGACTTTTTATCCGTTTTCTTTTCCTTAGACTCTTTTTTTGCCACTTCAGACACATTTTTGTTGGCAAATTCCTCGTTAAGTTCTGCTCGGATTTCCTTTTCAAGTTCCTTTCTAATCTCTTTGGCCAGTTTTCCACGAAGTTTGTCTTCTAATTTTTTCGTGTCGGTTTTTGCTAATTTATCATAAGCATCATCCCGCTCATCTTGTAATGCCTGCATGACGTTGATATAATGAGATGCGACTTGTATTAGTGCGGTTTCCATCGATGCTTCTAGTTGCATGGATACAACTTCACTAGAGGAGTCACGCCATTTTCGCCATTGTAACATTGTATTTGAGTGAATATCTGAACCACATTTTGGGCAAAAACTGCGCTTTGGCGGTTTCAATACCGGAATGGCTCGCATAGCGTCA
>DALZ01000048.1 GCA_002496955.1 Euryarchaeota archaeon UBA128
GCTTCGGATTCTCCGCCACCGTTTGTGCCGCCGTTTCCTGAACCTTGACCCGATTCAGTAAAGTCCGGGTCGTATGCGTCGGGTATTCCATCGCCGTCTGAATCAGAGTATTCTCCGTCATTTGGATCTGTTGGGTAGGCGTCTGAATTGTCTGGTTTACCATCGCCATCAGTGTCAGCATTATTCGGATTTGTACCAGATGCATACTCTTGGGAGTTGGTTAAGCCATCTCCATCAGGATCCGCATTGCCATCGCCACCATTGGTAGGATTCATTCCATTGTTGGCTTCCCAGCCGTCCGGTAATCCGTCGCCATCACTGTCTGCGTTATTCATATTAGTGCCTTGGCTTTGTTCTTCTGCGTTGGTTAATCCGTCACCATCCCAATCAGCACCACCATCGGATGGGTCATTGGGGTCAGAGCCGTCACCACTCACTGCCGAAATGGCAGATAATGCTAGAAACATTGCCAAAAGCAAACTCATTAATTTTCTATTCATATTATTACTTCCTTAGTTTTGTCTAGAGAACCCGCTGTTCTCTCTATCCGTTTTCAGTGCAGGCCTAGCCTGAGCAAAAATACGGGATTGATGCGATACTACTTCGGTGAAAAAATCATTCTTAAAATAGACTAACGCTGACGCAGTTTTTCCTGCGCTGTAGGCTTGTAATGGCCTGATTACTCTATTATTATTTGATTGATTATAGCTCTCCAAGTTTATCGCTTTCCACGGGTCGGTCTTAGGGAACCCAGTGTTCCCTCTGCCATTTGGAAGCATCACCGAGTATATGAATAGCGCGATGAATTGAGTTACTAGAATACTAAAGCAGTTTCATCATCGAACGATGAGGACCTATTCCGTGAATACTGTAGGGCTCATCAATAAGTTTCCAGCCTTGCGACTGATAAAATGGGATGGCGTGTTCTCTTGCTTGTAACAGGCCTAGTTTGGCTGAAAAGTGCGTCTTAGCAGCGGCTTCTAAGCCTGCTAGAATCTCCGCTGCTAAGCCTTGGCGCCGGAATTCCTGGCGCGTCCCCATTTGCCTAATTTGAATCGCAGGCCGGTTGTCGCTATTTGTTAAGGGACCAAAACCCGGAATCATTCCTGCATTAGGTCCGCTGTGATCGGTTCCTGAACCATCACTACCTGATGGAATTAGATGGGCTCTGCCCACCGCAGCCACCGTTTCGCCGTGCACAATCCAAGCATGTATTGCTTGATCATCGTCTTCAAGTAACTCAGCACCGCGCTCAAATCCTAATGGCTCGCGCAGTACTGCAAATCGACAATCGTAATACTGCGAGGACGGTTTGGTACCCGGGAAAGATACTGATAACATAACCCTTCACTGGTGTTGGTGACTGATGATGATGACTTAAACAAATCTAATTGCTGATAAGGCGCGTTGAAATAATACTTGCTAATCCGCTCAATCACTGCACGGATGTCAGAGCGGCTATGAGCGGGACTGCAGATCCTGAGACCGGAGTTCAAATCTCCGTCCGTGCTCCAATTCTAATTAGTCTTAGTAACAATAATCAATAGTGGGGAGTGCACAGGGCACAACCAATAGGGGTGCTTCTTTGCCTAGATTGAATTCCAATATTAACCGAGTTGGCACTGGATTTGCGGCATTCTTGTCCCCTCCCGGCCCAGAAGTGATCCGATTTACTGTCGGTCAACCTGACTTTGACACCCCCGGCAAAGTTGTTGAATCTGCCAAGGCTTCCCTCGACCGAGGAGAGACAGCATACACGAGGACACAGGGGTCACCAGAGTTATGTCAAGCAGTATCCGAACACCTAACCAAACATAAAATTCAGATTGATGCGAACAATATCGTGGTCGCTCCGGGATGTAAGCAAGCCGTTCTGTATGCAATGATGGCTACCCTCGACCCGGGCGATGAAGTATTACTATTAGCGCCAGCCTGGCCATCATATGATGGTATGTTGAAAATGATCGGAGCAGTGCCGGTCCATGTCCCAGTAAAGCGTGATAATTACCATCCTGATTTCGTCGCTCTGGAGGCCGCAATTACTAGTAAGACAAAGGCGATTATGGTCAATTCGCCTAACAATCCAACCGGTGCAGTATATCGGCCCGACGAGGTTGAGCAGCTCGTTGCGCTCGCAGTCAAACATGATTTGTGGATTATTGACGATATGATATACGCAACCTTAGTCTGGGAAGATTATGGCTACACCTCGCCGACCCAATTTCCCGGCGGGAAGGAAAGAACCCTAACCATTGGCGGTTGGTCCAAAGGCTGGGCTATGACCGGCTGGCGATTAGGGTGGATTGGTTGCTCAACCGAGGTTGCCAATGCCGTCAAGAAAGTAAATGCTAGTGCGGCAACCCACGTTGCTACATTTTTGATGCCGGCAGCAATAACCGCACTGTCGCTTGAAGAAGAAACCCAAATGATGGCTGACTCATTCAAAAATAGAAGAGATGTGATTTATGACTTGCTCGACTCGCTTCCAGGGATTACCGTACCCAAGCCTGAGGGTGCATTTTACGCGCTCTGTGACATTTCAGGAACTGGCATGACCGATATTGAATTTGCAAATCGGGCCCTCGAGGAAGCAAAGGTTCAGTTGATTCCGGGCTCTCTTATGCAAGGTGGAGAGGGTTTCATCAGAATCTCCTATGCCACATCGATGGACAACATCAAAGAGGGCGTCAGACGATTGAAGTTATGGCTAGAAGGTCTCCGATAAAACACGGATTCATAACCTCGACAATTCAATAACATTACATGCCTGAGAATCGCGTAGAGTGGATAGACCGTGTAATTCAGCACGCTGAATCTATTCACATTCTTGGTGCGGGCCTGAACACTGAGCGGCCGGCTAATCGCGCCGTTCACGACCT
>DALZ01000126.1 GCA_002496955.1 Euryarchaeota archaeon UBA128
TTAAATGCCGGTCTGAAATCCGTATGCACACCTCGCAAGGTTAAGTCGAGATAGGGTAGTAAGTGGCTGATTGCATAGTCAATCTGTTCACTCTGCGTAATCGAAGCATCACCATCGCCACGATCATCACCAAAGAATATACCGTCATCTATTTCATCTTGAAATTGGTAATGGTCGGCGCCCAAAATATGCATCCAGTGCCATGCGAGGTTTTCCGTAGCGCTAATTATCGGTAGATTATCTTGGCCACGAGCCACTTCATCAACGGTCCCGGTCATAAATAATCCAGTTCCCGGAGTTGCTGGAGCAATCTCCCAATCGCTGGGTTTGATATCTTGCCAACCATCTCCCTCGCCCCACCCAGCAAAATCTATTCCTAGGCCAAACAGAGAGCGTGGTGGTTGAAAATAATCCGAATAGACTGATTCTGGCCAAAAAGGGTAGACTGTGTAAGCAATAGCTGCCCCTGTGCCATGACCTGATACCCCCCAATGATCCATATCGATATTACCGAACGCAGAGCCAATGATGTTGTTTGTCGAATTAATTTGGTACATCAGTATAAGGATAGATTCTAGAAAATCAAGAGAACTAACAACATCTGTGGTATCTTCGCTATCAAAGCCGTCAGTAACTACAACAATTGTCCCTCGTTTGACTATTTCACCTGAAATGATGCCATAATCATCTATCTCTTCGCCCTCGTCACCAAAGTATACGGTAAATGGAAATGGACCATTACCAGCCATTGCTGTGTTCTCTCCATCCTCCATTGCGGGATAGATAACACGCACTTCTGTTTCACTATCTGAGTTCAAATCTGCGTATCCGACTGGGAAATCAACACCGGTGTGCTTATTCCTAAATTCTTGAGATTCTGGAGGGTGGGCACTAACTGGCATACTGATGACTAAACTAGTTAGCAAAATGCCAATCATCAACCATGCATTGTTACGCAAATAACAGGCCCCTGTAAGTCAATTCAACACTTAGTCATATTTTGAAATTAGTGTGTCATGAGTATGAAGCAAGAACTGATTCTGCAGTAACCAACATAGAGACTAATAAATCCAAAGTGGGCAGTAGATCAGCGACTTGTGGCGCCCACAACTGTGACCAGCACTCTAAATGCTGAGCGGCAAGGAACCATCTGCCGTCAATAACCTCATCAGAAATTTTCGCTATGCGTTGCTCTAGACCTCCATCGATAGCGTGATACGTGGCGCGCATGACAAAACCTTTCACGGTCACATTTTGTGGTATTGAATCATCATCAAAATTAATGAAGACATCGCAGACTTGTGATTCATCAGAGCTTGATTTGAACCAATCAAAGTCCCTTAAATCACGCTTTCCACCAAAACTTTTGACGACGCCACCCAGTTCTTGCCATGTGCGTGCTGTTGAGCGTGCAGCACCTCCACCGCCAACTATGCCAATCACTGCTCCGTTGGCGATATCAACGCCAAAGTATTGAGCAACTCTGGCCACACCGGAACCATCAACATTTGATGACCACCAACCAAATCCGTCCCACCTTAATGCGTTGACTGATTCTATCAGGGTTGAATCATTAAAATCAAGCACAGCCTGTGATTTTAACTGATGTTTTAGCGGTGAGGTGAGATTAAGCCAAATCTCTTCAGTAAATGATTGCTTGGGCAAATCAAATTTGACATTAAACGGTAAATTCTTGGAAATATTGTTGTGCTTTTCCTGTTCTAATCCCTCAATAGAGTCGACCATATCCTTAGTCGATTCGAGAACTTTTTGCATTAATGCTTTGTTACGAAATTTGCCAAACGGCGCTCCTGTTAAATCCCAATCAATTGTTTTTGGTATGAACTTGACGTAACCCCAAGCAAGCGCATCCTGAATCTGTTCCGCATCAACCAAGTCAGTCTGGGATAATTTGAACGCCTTGGCAGGTTTTACTTGAGCAGAAACAAATTGCGCAACAATGTTGACCAACATGGGCGATAAAGAATGGTTGACTGGATGGCCGGCTACTGCATAGTAAACATCCGCCATGGTTGTTGGTCGTTGTAGTGGTTTTTGAATCAAACCTTTGCAATAAACTCGGAGGAAAAAACTTTGAAAATGATGAGCAGGTAGTCATACCATGGCAGGAGCAGGTTTCATCAGTAATCAAACTGCAGGTCGAGGTGCGATAGCAGCGCTTACCGGTATTCTAGGCCTCTACATGACTGCGGCGATGTGGGTTGAATTCAACGATGCGTTAGGAAATTTCTTCGGACCCAGCCTAGGCGTTATTATCGGCACGCTGATTTTTCTAATCTATCAAGACCGCAAGAATGTCAAAGAATTCACCGCTGGCCAGAATTACAGCACTTCGGAAAGTACTACTTTGGTAAAGGGCCATGACGGAAGATATTCTCATGTTGAAACCAATATCGAGAAGGGGCGAAATCCTGTGATTTTCATCGCCATACTGTATTTCGCCATTGTGTTTATCAGCGAAATTTCATGGTCAGACCTTATCCTCTGAGGGTGTAATTTGTCTAGTTTACTTGACATCTTCATGATGAAACAACGAGCTTTAGACGTCGATGATCAAAATGCCCGAACAGTTTTCTGGGTAATGTTCGAAAAACTCTCTATTGTTTTGAGCCTAGTTCTAATATTTGCAGTTACTCTGGCATTAGATTTACCATGGTGGGCAATTGGAGCAGTGCTTGGCTTCTCTTTAGGCCCTATTGTCTATGGGCATTACTACTTTATTTACATACGACCAGTGTTGAAAAGACGGGAAGGTTGATGAGTAACGAGTATGTGTGATGGATTGGTGAAGGTATGGGTTTGTTTGGCGATTTTCTTGACATGATTGGTTTGGGCGGAATAACCGGAGTCGATGTGTTATTTGCCGCAATGGCGATTGTCGGGACATTTTTGTTCATCATTTACTTTTTGCTCATTCTAATTGGTGATTTCACCGGAGGATTCTTTGACTTTGAAATGGACGCAGATGGAATATTTCATCTCTTCACAATTCAAGGCCTACTGAGTTTCATTATGATGTTTGGAATTTTTGGCCTGTCTGTATCACAAGCCGATCAGAACGCTTTTGTTGCCATCATAGCTGGGACAATAGCCGGAACATTTTCTATGTATATAGTAGGCAAAGTGTTCCAAATGATGGCGAGTCTTGAACAGGATAATACCGTCGAGCATTCTCAAGCTATTGGTGCTAGAGGCACCGTATACAGAACCATTCAACCTGGTCAAATGGGCCAAGTGCAGGTTGAGTATCAGGGCGCTTTGCGAACAGAGTCTGCCATGGCAAAAGATGATTCCCTTAAACTCGAGACCGGGAAATTCGTCAAGGTAGTTGACGCAATTGCTGAACGATTAATCGTAGTTCCGCTGGACATTACTGCCGATGATAACTGACTAATCTCGGACAAATAGCAAAATCAGTGTTGGGTGAACCCTCTTATAGGG
>DALZ01000117.1 GCA_002496955.1 Euryarchaeota archaeon UBA128
AATGTAGGCGAATGGGACGATCCATCTCAGGTCTCAGTTACCCTAATTGACGTCACTGACAAAGAAAATCCAACTTGGGTTGATTCATGGTATGATGCCGACCATCCAAGCGGCCCGCACAACCTATACACCCACATGATTGACGGCGAGTGGTATCTTTTTGTTGCCAATCCTGATTATGAGAACTGCAATGACGCAATAGGCGAGGCATGTGGCGGCGTAACCATTGCCCACCTGAATTTGGATGGTTCTGCAGCCAGAACTATTCCAGGTGTCCCAGGTTCTGGTCTAGGACATACAATAATCAAAGTCGGCGAGTATGAAGTTGCATGGGAACATACCAGAGGCGGCTGGATTTACATACATGATATGACGGTTCAACTATGGCCTGGTGAAGACCCCACCGATCCTCGATTTGGGCGGACATTCATCTATGGAAGTTATTGGGAAGCTGGTTTGCGTATTGGGGACGTAACAGATGTACCTCATCCGGTTAATTCTCCTGAAGAATATGCAATCCACGCAACTCTGTGTAAAACCGGTCAAGGCAATCCGGTTCAGTGTCGTTGGCGAGCAGAAGAAGTAGGTTTGTGGATGGATTTCTTAGATTTAGATGAGGATGGACAACCAGATAGTGGAACTACGGGTAACGAAAATGGTGGGAGAGTATCATATATTCACTATGCAGAACCTTTCCCTAACATGTTAGATTTGTCACACTTAGGTTACTCTGATGAACCGGTTCACATTACAACTGCTGCAGTTGAAGTACTTTCCACATCGGTTGGAACAGGAATAATCTATCTGCTTGATACTACAGATTATACTTATGTTGACGGGCAATTAAAATTCCAACCGAAATTAATTCGTGATTGGGAAATTCCATGGGCTGAAGACCATTGTTTTGGGGCCGATTGCGAGATTAACCCTGATCCTGATGAGTGGTTATTATTTTCACCGCATAATTTGGACAGTGCTTATTTTGTTACTGATGAAACAACCGATCAAAGCCATGGTGGTGGCTGGGATGGCAGACTCTATGTCTCACATTATCACGCTGGGCTTTGGATTTTAGACATTGAAACTTTAGTTGCTCCAACCAATCCAACTGACAGAATTGAAACCTACGCTGAAGCGACAATTGGTTGGTTCTTACCACATGGTGATGATGGTATTATTCTAGAATCAGACTTTTACGAATTTTCTTGGGTGCCGTTTTTATGGGCTGTAGAACATCATAACGGCATAACCTATGCATCTTGTATATCAACAGGGCTATATGTGGTTCAATTAGACATTGACAAACCATATTTAGGTACTAATGTGTGAGGGTCTGTAATGAACGAAAAATTGTTTGTGTTAGGGTTGTGCTTGATGTTTTTCCTACCTGGTTGTGTTGAATCTTCCGAGAGTTCAGAGCAAAGATTTCACGGCGAGATAATTACTAACTCTGCTCAAATATCTGAGTTTACCCTGTTAACCAGCGATAACACAACCTATGACTTCAAAGAAGAGACATCTGGAAAAGTAACAGTCATAGCATTTTTGTTCACCAATTGTTATGATATCTGTCCGGTGGTTACCTACAATTTACGGCATATTCATGAAAGTCTAAATCAATCGCAGTTGGATATGATAGAATTTATCACAATAACAGTTGATCCTTGGCGAGACAACACAACGGTTCTAGAAGAATGGAAAGAATCTACTAAGTCAAACTGGACTCATTTAACAGTCGCCGACACACAACCCTCTTCAGCTGAAATGGCAACTCTAACTCAGGTTTGGAATGACTTCGATGTTGGATTTAAGATTGAGGAAAACACTTCAGAATCGAACACATCTGCACGACATCACCCCTCATCATATGATTACAACATTGCTCACTCTACTGGCACGGTAATTCTAGATCACAAAGGAAATCAGCGGATTTGGTGGGGCGACTATGATTGGATTATTGATTTGGTGAAAGAGGATATTCTTACTTTAGTGGCAGATGCCGAGGCCGAGGATTAACGATTTTCCGGTTTCAAGAAATTGATTTCCTGTATTAGGCTAAGCATTAAGAGGTGTGAGCCTCGGGATTTAACCATGGCAACAGTTCGTCTGGATCAAAAAACCCGGGCGCTAGTCAGAGCCATACCCGATTCTTATCATTCAGCGCTGGCAAAATTTTTTGGAACAGGCCCTAAAGATATTGACCTTGCCAAACAACAACATGAATCCTACCGATTAGCACTCGAGGCAGCCGGAATAGATGTGGTTATGTTAGACGCCGACCACAAACATCCTGATTGCCTATTCGTCGAAGATCAAGCTGTAATAATCGATGGGCACGTTTTACTCCCTGTCCCCGGACATCCATCTAGAGTTAATGAACAGCCCCCGATAGCAGATTTTCTAGTTAGCAAGATGGGGGGAGCACAAATTTGCCGCATGAGTGGAGATGCTAGAATGGATGGCGGAGATATCCTCCGATTAGGTGACTTATTTTTTGTCGGGCGCTCAACTCGTACCAATGATTTAGGCATCGAGGAATTACGTGACTTGTTAGCACATTTAGGTCATGAATTAAGGGTAATTGACATTCCTGAGCATGCGCTTCATTTGACAAGTATTGCATCTACCCCAACTGATGAGGTAATATTAGCCCCAGAAGGGTATCTATCAAAGGATGCATTTGGTGAATTACCAGAAGGGTGCCGCGTCATTTGGATGCCAGAAGAAGAAATCTATGGCTGTAATACTATCGGTTTACCAGGGGCAAAAGTCCTTGTTGCTGATGGCTATCCACACGTCGCTAAGACACTAGAATCATTAGGTTTAGAAATTATCTTACTAGACTTTAGCGAAATAAGAGCTGCTGATGGCTCTTTAACATGCTGCTCCTTATTCTACTAACATCACACGTTATGAACGTTTAATAGCCATTTTTTGAGATTAAAACTCAACTCATCAGAGTTCGAACATACGACAGAATTTTCGATAAAGCTACCCGTGGCTAATTTATCAGTCAACTCTACCGACCCTATTTGCTTGGTAAATTCTAGGGTTGATTCATGCTCCAGATACGAACCTATTTCGAATTTAATGTCTGGGTTAGATGACATTAATGAAACAAAGTTATCTGAGTAAACAAACGAGCAAAAATCATCGATGCTAAGAAATGAACACAACATAGAGAGAGTATCTAGTAAGTTTTTGTGCTTTGCCGAGACGACCTCTTTACTACTATCGTAAGATTTGATAACTAATGTTAGAACTGGGATTTGATCATTTACCATGGCAACTCAACACCGTCATATTGGAAAAATTTACCAGAATCATCTAGCGTTTGTGCATTAATCAACTTCATCATACCTTCAACACTATCTACCAATTCGACAGGAGCATGTTCACCCCCCATTCTAGTTTTTACCCATCCAGGGTGTAATATTAGTATCGAGATATTATCTTCCTTTGCCTCTTTCTTCATCGCTACGCTTAACATATTCAATGCGGTTTTTGACGCACGATAGGCGTAAGACCGTCCAGAATGGCAATCCTCAATCGACCCCATTAAACTACTAATCATTGCGACGGTAGTCAATGATTTGTGGTTCATTTTATCGTACAGGGCCTTTACCATACGAACCGGTCCAACAGAATTTATGTTCAAAACCTCTAACATCCACTTATCGTCGATTTCTTTGATATTTCGCCAACGACCATCGGGAACACCTGCGTTATTAATTAACAAATCTACATTATTATCAATAATTTTAACAAACTCACTAATCGAATTATTATCGGTTACATCTAACCTTTGACATACTAAGTTATGGTTACTAATCAACTCCAACCGCAACAAATCAGAACGATAACCGGCATAGACCTTCCAACCAGCATCAAGCAATCTCACAACGAATTCGGAACCAATTCCTCTGCTAGCGCCGGTAACTACTGCCGTTCTCATTACTATTCCCGATAATCTATTCGTCTTTTATGATAGTCATCTTGTAAGCAAAAACTGCTGCTGCTGCACCAACTAACTGCGGCACTATATGCATCCAACAATCTGCTAAAGCCAACTTTCCGCTGGCGATTAACATCGTAGTAACTGCTGGGTTGAATGACCCTAGTGAAATACTACCGACGGTAAATGCGCCAGCCATCACAGTCAACCCGATTGATGCACCATAAAATGGGTTTCCAGACTGTTCTGTTGCGACGTTAATTATTACATACATTAACGCAAAAGTGAATAATAATTCAGCTGCCATGATTGCTGCAGTACCTGCAACTTCTGGGTCAAATTCAGTTACTGTTAGGCTATCGAGGATTATTTTTGATCCAACTAACCAGGCGACGCCACCAGCGATTATCTGGGCAGGGAGATAGAATTGCAGATCCTCGGTTTTTGCATCTCCCTTCAACCACAATCCAAATGTAACAGCTGGATTGAAATGAGCCCCAGAAATATGCCCTATGGCATAGACCATTACCATTAAAGTGAGGCCGATTGCTATTGGTGCGAATTGTCCTGCTGTACCTCCAACTGCAGCGATAAAAATTGTTAATGTCAAGAAGAAAGTACCAATGAATTCAGCAATTGCTTTTCTCATACTGTTTGATGTCATAACCTTTCCACAAGAACTCGGCATAAAAGAATGACCATCATC
>DALZ01000053.1 GCA_002496955.1 Euryarchaeota archaeon UBA128
TTTAATTTGTCATAAGCAGCAACAGCATCGCCTACAGTTTTGCAGTGTATGCCATCCAATACTGGTACTCCGTTGGCTCTGAGTAGTTCTTTACCTTGATATTCGTGGATGTTCATATTCTTCTCCATTTCCAACGAACAAAAGGCCGTCCTTGAATACTTTGATTGCATACTAAAGTTCTAAACCCTGCGGAAACTACAGTATTCTATGGCTAGTGACATGGTTTGGTTCATTGTGCTTGGTGCCTGGGCAGGCCTTGTTGTCTTTGCCATCAAACCTTTCTACGACTATCTTAGAAGCCAAGGCTCTGAACACATGGTCGCAGTCTACTACAATCGGAAAGTGGCTCACATGCTTGCTGGAGGAGTTCCTGTAATCGCCGCACCTTTAGTGTTCAACAATCCAATTTGGATCTTGCTAGGCGGTATTCTAGGTAGTATTGGGCTAGCAACAACTCACTTACTAGATAGAAGATTATGGTGGATGCAAACCGAGCAGAATATGAATGATGCCACCTTTGCCTTGATGCTCGGTATATCGGTTTATGTTATCTGGGAATATAGTAACGAACCTTGGCTTGCAGTGCTTCCATCATTGTTCATGGCGTTTGGTGACGGCGTAACCGGTATTATTCGCAATAAGATGTTTAAGCGTCGAACAAAGAGTGCGTGGGGAAATGTTGGCATGGCTGCGTTGTGCCTCCCACTTGGCTATTTTGTTGGGTCTCTTGCAGAACCAGGAATACCGGTCTGGGGGCTCCTGTCCGGCCTAGTTGCCTCAATAGTAGAGCGGTATGAATTTGGGCCTATTGATGATAATGTTCTGATTGTGGTTTTTTCCAGCATTGTTTTGTTTATTGGCCTAAACATTTGACCAGTAGTCAATACAAGATACTTTAATTGTCAGTTAATTAGGTGTTAATATGTCACTTAAAATCGGAGATAAAGCAGTTGAGTATTCTTTACCAAACGCCAACCAGCAAATTGGTGGTCCAGAAGTAAACCTAGAACAATCTAGGAAGGCTAACGGTCTTGTAGTAGCGTTTGAGTGTAATCACTGTCCATATGTAATTGCTAGTGTAGGGAGAATGAATGCTTTGGCAGAATTTTGCGCTGCGAATGAAATCGGCTATGTTGGCATCAATTCAAATGACGCATCGGTCTACGCCAATGATTCTTTCGAGCACATGGAAAAGCGGGCAGAGAAAGGCATGCCATACGCATATTTGTATGACGAATCTCAGTCTGTAGCGCGAGCATACGGCGCCAAACGCACGCCAGAATTCTATTTATTTGATAGCGAAAATACTCTGGTATATCGAGGCAGAATGGATGATTCTCCAAAAGATCCCAATCAGGTTTCATCTACAGAGCTAAAAGACGCTATCGACGCTGTGCTTTCAAAAACTAGCATCAGAGTCCCAGAAACTGAATCCATCGGTTGTTCGGTAAAGTGGAAGGTGTGATGAACTTGGGTTGTATTAGACAATGCGACTGGGATGAAAACCATATTTGCTTATCCTGTGGCCTGGATTACTCTGTGCCTGATAGCGAGTCAAGTAATGACGGGATTGAACAGGAATCAACGGATTGATTCAAAGACTACATTGATGACCGGACATCCATGCAAGTCGCTGTCCTAGCCGGTGGAGTTGGTTCACGACTCATGCCTTGGACGGAATCCATTCCAAAACCGCTTCTGCCAATGTTAGATCGAACACTAATAGAGCAAGTGATTTATTCTGTTCCTCAAAGTATGATAGACGAGGTTGTAGTAGCTGGTGGTTACAAAGTAGATATGATAAAATCCTACTTTGACAGCAAAGACTGTGAATTTGATGTAACGATAATCAATGAAACTGAACCGTTGGGGACAGGTGGAGCCCTAGGTAATTGTCGCGATGTATTAAGTGGTACATTTGCTTGTTTTAATGGTGATATAATATCATCTCTTGATATTGGTGATTTACTAAAACTGCACAATAAAAACGGTAGTATTGGAAGTTTGGGTCTTTGGGAGGTCGATGACCCTACAAGATTTGGCATAGTGGGAGTCGATCATGAACAAAAGATAACACAATTTAAGGAAAAACCATTACCTAGCGAGGTGTTCTCCAACTTCATCAATGCGGGTTCATACATCTTTAATGATGATATTTTTGACTTCATGCCAAATGGCAGACACTCATTGGAGCGAGATGTATTTCCTACCTTGGCAGATCAGCGTCTACTAAGCGGGATGCAATTTTCCGGTTATTTCATTGACGCTGGAACCCAGAAGTCATGGGTTGAAGCAGTAGAACGTTGTATCAACGAATCAAGATTCTCGGCCGGTAGACGAATGTTTGAATCTTGGTTTGCCAATCCGGCAAAGCATGACTCTAATCAGAAGATTACCGGGTCAATGGTTGATTCCATGGTCAGTATCGGTGATTCAAAGATAGAAAAATCGACGATACTTAGCGGGTCGAAGATTGGTAACAATTGTCTTGTTTCAAATACTTTGGTTGGCAAAAATACCGAAATTGGGGATGAATGTGTGTTAAAAAATGTGATAATTGCTCACGATTCAAAAGTACCAAAAGGAACTGAGATGCATGAAGGTTCTTGGCCAATTGAGTAAATTGTGCTAATAGTCGTGGAAGAACTCAAAAACCAAACCGAGGTGCCAAATTCATGAGCAAACCGTTGATTGTTGTTAACTTCAAAACCTACGATTCTGCAAGCGGGATGTCCGCCGAAAGATTAGCCCAAGCCATGAATAACTTTGCTGACCGAAATTTCCGCATGGTTGCCGTAGTCTCCGCTTTTGACCTAGCATCTGTGTCCGCTTCGACAAATGGCCTAGAAGTATGGTCCCAACATCTTGACCCTATTGGTAAAGGAAGTCATACAGGGTGGCTGGAACCTGATTTGGCAATTTATCGGGGTGCAGCAGGTACGATAATCAACCACGCTGAGCACAAAGTAGAACTCGAGCATGTCAAGCAGTTGATGGCTATGCTTCCTGAGGGATTTCCGATATGCGCATGTGCGGCAGATGTCGATGAAGCAATAGCCTTAGCGAAGCTAGGTCCAACATTCATTGCTGTAGAGCCACCAGAACTCATTGGCGGAGATATTTCAGTAACTACCGCAGACCCAGCGATTGTTTCAGATACTGTTGCTGCAGTTAAATCTACCAATCCGGAGGTGCGTGTGTTGTGTGGAGCAGGTGTGAAAAACGGCGCTGATGTGAAGATGGCAATCCAACTTGGGGCAGAGGGTGTTCTACTAGCGAGCGGTGTAACCAAGGCCGAAGATGTAAACGCTGTTTTGGACGATTTAACGTCCTAATACCCAAATTACTGTAATATTTTCGAGTAATATGCCCAATAGATTACTCTGTTGATAACTGAACGATTAAATCCCACGCAAGTTAGTCAACAATTTACTAAGGGTTAAATTGTGCAATGAGTAAAACTATCCCAGCAATAATTGCTGGTATTGTGGTGTGTACTGTGGCCCACAGACTTGCTGATTTGTGTCTTACTAATAATGGAAACAGAGCATCTCCATCTTGACTTATGGCATTAGCAGTTAACGCGGGGAACGAAATTATATCTTTTGTGTACGCGGTGATTGCGATAATCTGTGGGCCACAGCCCGGGATTAAACCGATTATTGCCGCCGCCATTACTGCAATAATTCCATCACCGTAATTGCTCATATCCTGTTCAGTTATGCCACTAAATAGCATACTAAATTCAAAGGCCAAATAGGCTATCATTACCCAGAAAGTAACGAAGGCGGTTTCACTTGCTGCATGGACCATTGTTTCTCGCATAGAGTGTAATTTGTCACCAATTGTTGCTTCCGTATCATCAGCAAACCAGTTCTTTTGAGCGAAGTATAAGATCACAGAAAATGTGGTTCCGATAATACCTATCCAAGTAATAAATCCGTCTAGAGTGGTTGGATTATATGATAATTCTAGGCTGTAATCTGCATCTTGGCCAGACCATACCAACAACATGATCGCGAAAAATAGTCCAACTATTGTTACAAGCCACCAAATTAGGTAACCCTGATGGAGAATTTTGTAGCCAAGGCCACCGGGAATTTCCCTAGGTAAATCATCAATCGGTGAATCATTTGTGGAATCAGAAGTTACCGGTTCTTGACCAATTGTGGGGCCGAAACGGCCCAAAGGTCTACGAGGGGTTATGTCTGCGAAGTCAACAAAATAACCCCATGAAATTCCAACTAGGAACGAAATGATGTGAACGGCAATTAGCGGTGCAATGAATCTGGAATCAGCCACAGCTGCACCAATCAAGACAAACGCAGAATCACCAAGTGTTGCAATCAAGGTTGCAAGGACTGTTCCATATGTGACATATCCTCGTGCGTACATCGGCATAATGACAATTGCACCGCCGCAACCCGGAGTTAAGCCCATCAAGGCTCCAATAATCGGTTGCAATTTTTTCTTCTCGCGTATGTATTCAACGAAACGACCGCTAGTGGCATATTGTAACCAACTAAACAATAGCACCATGGCAGCAACAAAGACAGTTACAGCAAGAAATGCATCACGCATACTTACTACCACAATTTCTGCGACTTCGGCCAAGGTGACCATGTTGGTCGGGCTCTGTTCGAATCATTAAGTCTTAGTGAACGATGGGCATTATCCATGCTCTACTGGGCAATTTAATTTATATGGGCAACGAGTACAATACAACTTACATTTTGCCAATGGTAACCGATTGACATCACCAATTCTATAGAAATCATTTTGCAGGATATTCATATTGTGAACATCTTTCTCAAGCAGTTGTTTTGCTTCCTGTAGTGTGCTTTGTTCAGGTTTAAAGCTTACAGAAGACCATTTCCCTTTTCTATATTCAATACTGTGTAAGACAAATTTTTCTGCTAAATTCGGTAAATATTGGTTTCCTTTTGACCATAATAACATCGAGGATAACTCTAGGTCGTGATATGGCTGCTTGTGCTCAGCCTGAAAATTAAGTCTTACTAAGTGCCATTTTGATTTTACGCGGAAGACGATGTCAGGTGAACAGTATACCTCAAGATGGCCAAAAAAAGTTTTTTTTATTCGTTT
>DALZ01000123.1 GCA_002496955.1 Euryarchaeota archaeon UBA128
TAGGACCTATAGTATAGGAAAAGTTTAGGAAATAAGATAATTAGCATCCAGTACGTCGTTTATCCATTCATTCTCGGGATACTTATTTTCGGCACCTGAATTCTGTCCCAAAAAAGTGTCATCAAGAATAGGAGCATTTTGATTAATTATTTGCCCCAAATGCCATGGCAGATGATGCTTGTGAAGTTCAACGAAGGTATCTTTCACGATGTCAATTAGGGTTTCAATATCGCATGGATGGGCCCCAAATGAATCGTGTACGGCCCAGATGTCTTGAGTACCAGACTCATACAGCCGAATAATGACTTTCTGCATGTGCAATGCATCAAATGAGTGAATGAAATTAGGTACCATCCCAAGTATAATCTCGTTGCTAAGTTCGAATAATTTTGCAACCGATTGCTTGAATTCTTTCTTGGTTTTAGTATTGAATTTCATATCATTACCGGTATCTAAGGAGAACCGGTGACCATTCTTTTTGCCATCAGTGGTTCGCTTTCCTCTTAATTCGATAAATCGGGCTGCGTAATGGCTTCTTGCTTGTTGCTTTTCATTATCATCCGTGGATCGTAAAACAATGTTTCTCAAGCATAAAAGAACCAGATTTTTTAATTTCCTTCCTGACTGAGATTGGTTACTAGCACCCTTTTTTGCCTGACTTTGATAGGTTTGTCGCCGCTGTTTCCTTAGCCTTTCTTTGAGCTCGTTTGTCAGACTTAGACTATTAAGAATAAAATGCTCGATTTGAGTATCTCCCGGATCCACATAGTTCTTTGGTAACATCGCAGTTGGTAGCGTTGCTTGTGCCCGATTATGATCTAATTTCCACTTGATGTAGCGCACAGTGGATGAATCATTTGCTGCGCGCCAAGAGAAATACAGTTTGTTTTTCCACTTATCGACAACTAGTTGCCTAACTGCGGTTAATCTTGCTTGCTTGTCAAGTTTTCTTGAAGGAAGTCCATTATCGAACAATATCTTCCTCAGTGATTCAGATGTCATCTCATCTAAGAGTGAGATATCTGGTGGTGTTTTTATGCCTAAAGTGTCGATGTTTCGATATATTTCAGCGAGTTTATCTTTCACCTCCTCGAACTTAAAGTCTGTAACCACACCAATACAATAGCGGATATATGTGCCCAAGGCTAGACCAAATTCTCTTGCTAACTGACAATTTTTGGTAGGCGTCATATAGCCTCTGTTATCCTTGACTAACATTAGTTTGTCAAATCCACCATGTTCTTCTTGTAGTCGCTGAATTACTTGATAAAGGAGCGATTCTTGATGCAAGGTTGGGACTGAGTTGGCCTTTTTACTCGGCTTGAAGCGGCCTCCACGCCGCTTCTTGCCGTTCAAATTCATGATTTGTGATGCTAAATCACTAGCACCGTAACCGGTTATCATTACAAGCGGCTTACAGAAATCTCTGGTAAAAATACCATCAATCAGGATATTTTTCGATTCATTAGTTGAACAAATAGTGTCAATTAATTGCCTGACTAATTTAGACTCATCATGTTCAGAATCGATTAATTGCTTTGCTTTGACGGCTACTTCTTGGTATAAATCGCCTTTCTTGTTTCCTGGATTGTTCAACAAATTGACTGATTTTGCTAATTTCTTATTTCGGGTCAGTGCCGCAATGTGCTGAAATCCGTTACATGATGCGTCTAAGTGAATCGGCAAACCAGAGGTAACCCTATTCCAGTCTTGATGAATATCATGCTCTCGGTGAATTCTAGTGAATTCTATCAAGAATGCAATTCGCTGGAATATCTCTGACTTAGGGCCTGGCTTTTTTACTTCCAATTTATCCAGTAGATGATTCAAATCAGCAACTGGCGTGTGCCGATTTAGTTGTCTGCCGAGTCTGATTATGTCTTTTAGGTGATGTTCAACCCACTCAACTTGCTCGCTGAAATCGTCTAGTTTATGGGATTCTGAATCAAATATTTTTTTCAACAATTCATAAGCCCTGACATAAAGCCATTTTTGGCCTTTATCGCCAAGAGGTTTCCACTCAGTAAACAACAGCAATGCCTTTGACAAATCGTCGCCCTGGGGGCTCAATTCGTTCACTTTCGTGTTGAACCGACCACGCCAGTCGCAGAACCATGGATGCCAGAAAACATTACCAGCATTATACAGATTTTTTCTGGCTTGCTTTAGATTTGCATTCACATTACGAAATTTGGCTTTCGTTGCTTCATCTTGACCTAGTAAATCCATTTTATTGATGAACACATCACGCAATTTCATGTTGTTAGAACGTTGCCATGCACTTTGACGAATATCGAGGGGATAGGGCGATATTATCTCTCCATCTAGAGTAAAATCAGCAATGAAATCAAGAAAATCTAGATTTACTGACCATTGGGTATTCTGGAGAATATTGAGTGCATTAATGGTTTCTTGTGCAGGCTCGAATCTAGTATCTGTCAGACGGCCTTCTTCAATCAAGTTGAGCAGCGCCGGGTGAAGTGAGACTGTCATAGCATCATTATGCAAGAAACCACCCCGACCACGTGTGCCAGGTTCAAACGGAATATGTGGGCTTGGTAAACAATACATGTTTCGCTTTGCATCCATCTGGAAGTGTCTAATAATCGCGTGGTCGCCTTTGTTTAGGTCAGAAAATAAATCAGATGACATCCTGATAACGTTCGGGTAGCTGGTTCCAGCATGCTCATACTCCGCATCATACAGTGAATCAAGTTCATCCACGGCAGCAGAGTCAAAGTTGATTAATCCGGCAAGCGAAGTGCTGAATAGACAACTCGTCGCGGTTTTAATCGCGATTTTGCGAAACTGCTGCTTGGTTTGGCTTGCAGCGTGATCATTTAGACTCTCGGCTCCGTCGTCACGTGAGTTTAGATATAAAGTGCGGAAAAATCTTAAGTTGATTTTTCTCGGTGA
>DALZ01000036.1 GCA_002496955.1 Euryarchaeota archaeon UBA128
CCCGTCGAATAATCCACGCACGAACTCTTCACTTGCCGGTCCACCGCTGCCACAGACATCGATTGTAGTCAGCCCAGAATCTTGTCCTATGTGTAGATATACCCTGTCTCGCAGACCTTCGGCACTATCAAAAGTCTCGACATTCATTGACTGAAATTCGCCTAAAGTTTGCTCATCGATGCCGTCAATATGGTCAATAAGCAGGGCCCCTGTTGCTAAAGCTACATCTTCCGCACCAGCCTTATCCATTGATGGTATTACGCATACGCCATTGTCTGCTAACTGATGTAAAATCCGTGCATCGACTGTTTCAGCACAGAACACCAACTTTGCACCACTAGCAATAATTAGTTCGGCTTTATTCATCAGTATCGCTTCCTCAGCCTCCATAAACGATGTCCATTGTTCAGTAGTAGAAATTTCAATTTCAGCATCATAACTGGTTTTCTCAATCTCTAGTGGGCATGAGAAGACTACTACTTTGCCCGACTCTAGGGCGCGAGGGAATTTTTCCAGTGTCAAATTCTTATCAATAATAATCCCCCTTATTAGTGAGGTTTCTGATAAACTACCAGTGCCGCGCTTAGCCATACGAACTGATTCTGTATCGACAAAGTATTGCCCTTCCCGGTCTTGTGAGACATGTTGCGCAGCCGCAACTATTAGTTCTGCTAGTTGATTACTAACCGATTCGACCGATGTACCGGTCATTGCAGTAACTGCTACTGAATGTAGGATTTCTGTATCGTTGATAGTTACCTGATGCGAACTGTCCTGCATAACCTGAATCGTGTGCTCCATTGCGTCTTGATAACCATCAACCAAAACCAACGGATGAAGTCCTTTCTCCAGCAATATTCCCGACTCGCGCATCAACTCACTAGCAAAAATTATGCAACCGGTTACCCCGTCGCCACAAGCATTTTCTTGTGATTCTGCTAATTGAACAAAGGCTTTTGCGGCGGGGTGTCTGACCAGTAATTCAGCGACTATCTTCGCTCCGTCATTGGTAACTGCTGTTTCGCCGTTGGTCTTGTATAGCATTTTATCCAGACCATTCGGCCCGTAAGTCCCCTTGAGTAGGTTGCCAAAAGCAACTGCTGCGGATACTAGTTTTTGAGTGACTGCAACGCCACTAGTGACTGTAGTAGTTGGCCTGACAATCGCTACTGGAGCACGGCCAGAGCCATCATTAGGTTGCTGAGTCATGCTACTAGGCAAAAATCACCCATTGAATAAATCTTCTAAATTTAGAGTTATTTATCCAAACCATGAATCTTCTTGGCTTCGTCATTACTCCAGTGGTATGCCAACTTGAGTAATTTCAGATAATGTCCAAGGTTGTCTCGCTTCATCTTATCGTGAAGTGCTTCATTACCGATGAAAATATCTCCCCAGAGATTAGCTGCTGTGCCCTTGTTACCCTTTGGCAGGTCGAATATTTCCTGTGTAGTTGGTTCAAGTAATGAGCGCCAAACTCTTGCTGGATTAACGGCCATTGTAACCTCAATAATTACCTCACTTTCCTTAACTCCAGTTCCAGTCTGCCAGGAATCGTTACCTAAGTCTGCCAGGAATGGTAGAGTTAGGTCTTGTATTGACAGGCTGGTCATTGGATCTGCGTTGGTTAGTCCCGTGTAGGCTTCTCTCATCCTACCTCGGTCAGCCCCGCGAGAGCCAGTTACTGAGCGTAACTTGTCGATTGACGTTGGAACTAGGAATCTGATATCTGTGTAGTATACAAGAGGGTTGTCGTCTTTAGCACCGAAGATGTGTGAGTATGGTGCTGAACCTGCTGTTTCGCCCAATTGGTCAATTGGATATATCGTTTTTAGGGCACTTGTAGCAATTGACTGGACGATTCTTCTCATGAGTCTGTCTGGGGCACTAGATATGTCATCGAATGAGTTCATGTACTCCTCCATGTCAATAATATCATAGCCTCTAACCGACATAATCGAGTGAACGCTTGGTCCAACCACTTTCTTCTCGCCATCGTGGAAATCTGCTTGACTTATCCAGCGAGCCCCTTGTGCGACATCACTTGCTGCAACAAGGTCAGCATATGCTTTGAATCGTCGAGTTACACGGTTCATGAAGTCCGCCTGGTCTAGCTTGGTAAATACGGTAGCCTCGTAGTTTGATTTTAAGGCATGATCTGCAACTTGACTAGCGTTCACACAAGTCAGTAGATTACCTTGATCTGATGAATACATAATCAGTCTTCGACGCTTTGACGAGCCTCCAAGTTGGCCGACCAGTGGGTCAGTTAGGATGTAGCCCAGACAGGCGCAAACCTCGAACAGTCGTGCATACTTGTCCTCATCGCTTGCTCTAGCAATCCATTCATCAAGACCCGGTTCTATACAGTGGAATTCGAGCGGGACCATTTCAGAGCCTGCACCGAACATCTGTCTTACAGTAGATGAGCTCATCATTCCCATTAGTGAATACATTGAGGTCTTACCAGTTGTCATGAATACATCAGTAATTCCTTCTTCACCAAAGGACAATCTGCGGTCTGGTAGGTTAACTAGGAGATTAAATGACGTTGGGGTATCTCGGTTGCCGTCAACTGCTGGCCAAATCCAAGTGTGCGGTCTGGTGGTTAGGAATCCGTTCGCATCCTTACCAAATCCAGCTGGAGAGAATCTTATCCAACCAAGTCGGTTATTGAATGATACATTTCTGTGCATTAATGAAGGGTAAAAACACTTGTCCAATGGGTCAGAGTCAGGCACTACGCCTCGGTGACCTAGGCCCCAAAGAATTGGCTCCCACTCAGGGAATTCCGCATCTTGCTTGCCAAGGAAAATGTGACTGTCTCCAGGGCCGTCACCAGTAAGGAACGAACCTCCCATTCGTTCTTCATCACCGGTTGAGCAGAAAAAGAAACTCTGTGTTGTGAAAAGTTGCTTCGGAGTCCACATATTTGCGTTGATAATGGTCTTTTGCTTGAGGAAATCGGAAACATTGTGAATTCGCCTTTCGAACTTGAATCGCTCTGCTTCAATCCATGTTGAGCCTAAGAATAGATTTGAATTCAGCAATTTTGCTTTAGCCGGACCAATATATCTTGTTCTTGGATCGCCCTTTGACATATCTGTTGCCGGAAGTTCTTCCCACGGCCCTCTTCTTGGGATATAATCCATGAATGCTTCATAAGCAAATTGTTCTACTTCTGCTTTTTTGACCGTTTCTTCGACCATGTCCATTAACCGAACGTAAGTCTCATTCGGCGTCATTCTTCCAGTTGTTTGATATTCTTTATTTGATACTGTTCTATGTTCCCACATTTATTTCACCTCAGAATTTTTGTGCCCCTGCTGGTTCGTCAGACTCTGCTTTGCTGG
>DALZ01000065.1 GCA_002496955.1 Euryarchaeota archaeon UBA128
AAATGGCGATATACAATTTAGTCAAGACACAGGAATTGGCTGGAGAAATGGAGTCTCCTTTGCTGGCCAGTCATACTGGGTAGGTGATGAAAGTGGCAATCTATGGTCAGTCACCAGCGAAGCCTCGACGAGCTATTTCATCGGGGAAGGAAAAATAAGACATGCACCTGTGCCGTTACCAGACAACAGTCTACTGATTCATCTTCAAACAAGAGATGGAAGCACAATCTATCAATTTGATCAGGCCCTTTATACCGTTGAGGCAATAATTGAGTCGGGACCCGCGCCGGGAATGCCAATAATAATTGGTGACTATGTAATCACTACTGACTCACACCAAGTAACCTCGTTAATCTGCCAACCACAATGCGCTGTGGTTGATGCAGAGGAATTCAAATCGAACGGTGAAATATCTATGGTGTTTGAAAACATAGTTCTGCCACGAAATACAGTTGAGGGCGGCTATGGGAAATTCCAACTGTTGAATGATGGTGAATTAGTTTCTAACGGATTGGACAATTATACCGACGATTGGTACGGTACGGCAGGAGTAGCGTCTTGGACCAACAATCAACAGAAATTCATGCTGCTGGTTAATGACAATGCCAATTTGAAACTATTTTCAACTAATTTTGTTGCGGTCCAGGAAGTCAATGCTGAGACAGATTGGGCAACAATTCTGACGATGCTATCAGCATTAGTTCTTATCTCAACAACCGCAATTAATCTACTACGGGAAAGATTTCAATCTGCATTCAAATATTTCATTTTGTTTTGCACGATTCTGCTGTATTTCACCTTCAGTGATGTTGTCCAAACCTGGTCTGATTTTATCTCTGAGGAGGGAGAATCCTCAGATGTATGGGATGACAGTTGGCCAGATGATTGGTTGGGTACTCAAGTGGTAATTTTCGAATTCAAAGATAGTACAATTATAAGCGGCGGGCACATAAATTTTGAAAATGTCCTTCAATTAACCGAAGCGGCAGCTGTGGACCAAGGTCTAGAGATGGAGATAACAGACACTAGTCTTGGAAAATATGTGGTTAGTATCAACGGTATTACCGGTGAGGGGTGGGAATATACTGTTAACGGGCAACCAGGAACTGTGTCTGCCGAGTATAGCGTCATTAGAAGTGATAGTATTGTAGCCTGGAAACAACTCTAGTTTAGGCAATACTCAAGACAGTCAACCTGTAGGGCCCATTATGTTCCAGTCATACGGCATCCACGGCCCGGTTCTCGGCCCGGTCACGGGATTGGCAATAGATGCAGTATTATTGGCACTAGCATTTTGGATGTTATCATCTCCAGATATGCGCAAGATGACAAATGTGTTGACATTTGTTACACTAATCATGAGTATTTCTCTAGTTAGAATAATCATGTCACCATTACCGAATATTCAACCAGTTACCGTTGCGGCACTAATTATCGGTGCCCAACTGGGGGCGCGTCGCGGAATTGCCTTTGCAGTACTTGTGACGATGATTTCTAACTTCATTTTAGGCGATGGCATCTGGACCCTGTATCAAGCATTAGGTTGGTCTGCAGTGGCAATCATTGGGGCGCAATCAAACCTCATTGTTGACGGTGAATTACAACTAAACAGGATTTATGTTTGTGCGCTAATATCAGCATTTTTGTTCGATTTTATTGTTTCTTTAAGCATCTTAGGAACTGTTTCCTTCACCGGTTTCTTCGTCTATCTGTTGAATGGTATTCCTTACGACTTACTGCATGCAGTTGGCAATTTAACCATCGCAGCGTGGTTCGGTGTTTGGTTTAGTCAATCAATTGCAAACTTCCAGTCGCTGGAAGAAATTGAACAAAATGTGGTAGATGGATATGTCACGCGAACATGATTACCCATCTATGGCCCTGATAGTCAGAAAAGATCTCAAGTTATCAAACGGCAAAGCCGCAGTACAGTGTTCACATGCTGCTGTATCATGTGCATTGTTGGCAAAAAAGCATGAGCCTAGAATAATGGAACGTTGGTTGCAGGGAGGCGCTCGTAAAATCTGCCTGTCTGGCGATGACTTGGAATTATTGCAATCGCTACTCAGCAAAGCAAAATCGGCTGGGTTAATCACTAATCTAGTCAAAGATGCAGGCCATACTGAAATACCTGCTGGGACATTTACTGTGCTTGGTATTGGACCAGCCCCGAAGCAGAGCATCGATGCTATTACTGCTGATTTAGAGATTTATTGAGGTGATGTTATGGGATTGCGCTCTTTTATTCATCGATTGACGGCACCAAAAGCGATTTCAGGTTTTATCGATGATGAGATAAAATTAGTTCTGGTGGTCAATAATGATTTGAAAATGGGTAAGGGCAAAATCGCTGCACAAGCTGGGCATGCAGCCGTATCAGCAACGTTGAGAGCAGGGAATAATAGTCCATCAATCCTTGATTCCTGGCTTAAGTCAGGACAGAAGAAAATCTGTTTGAAAACCACATATGAGGAATTACTTGACCTCGCCACAAAAGCACGGTCTGAAGGGATTCAAGTGGTCACCATTAATGATGCGGGGAAGACTCAGATACCCAACGGGTCGTTAACAGTGATTGCTTTCGGCCCTGCTGAGGAAAAGCAATTGGAGGCTTTGACTGGGCATCTGAAGTTGCTTTAGATTTCGGGATAGTTCATCAATGATGGCCAATTGGTAATGCCATGCGAGAGTATAACCTTGATAGAATAGACCTCCGCAGTGACACAGTTACTCAGCCTACTCGGGCAATGAAAGAAGCGATGATGGCATCTATTGTCGGTGATGATGTTTTGCAAGATGACCCAACAGTGCGTCAATTAGAACAGAAAATTGCTGAAATGTGCGGTATGGAAGCGGCATT
>DALZ01000077.1 GCA_002496955.1 Euryarchaeota archaeon UBA128
CAGTTTGACAACGCGTTTATTCATTTTCATTGTGGGGACTGGCAAAGTGTCCCGGAATTTGATTTAGAGCCGCAGACTGAATTTGATGAGGTTATGTGGGCCTCGCCACAACAGATTCTAGAGCGATGGTCGCGCCACGAAATTAAAGTCGCGCCGCCAGTGATTTCGGTCTTGATGGAATTTGACAGAATATTGCAATTTACCAACGGGGATATCGTTGAGGCAGCAACAAACATTTCCCAGCGCCAACCAGGTAGGCAGTCAATTTTGTTTGCATATGGAGTAGAGGTGATACCCATCAGAACGGTTACCTTACCTCCAGCCGATCACACTAATTGTTACCTACTTGGCGACCCTGAAGGTGAATTCATTATTGTTGATCCAGCCTTGCGATATCGAGAGGACATGGAAAATTTGGTTGCGGCAGTGAAGCGACATTCCGGTAGTGCAATTGCTATCGCCTATACGCACTCACATGGCGACCACATTGGCGACGGGAAACTATTGGATGAGGCATTTGATTTACCAGTTTGGGGTAGTGAATATACGGCCAGTCAGGTATCCTGTGATAGAATCTTGCGCGACGGAGAGTTATTGCAGCTTGGTAAACAACAATGGCAGGTAATCGAAACCAACGGCCACCACCCTGGCCATCTATGCTTCGCTGGGGAGGCGGGTTTGCTTGCTGGTGATATGGTTGCAGGATTTGGCACGATTCTCATACCGCCCGCAACCGGTGACATGGATCTCTACATCGAGGAACTTAGGCAGTTGAGAGAACTTCAACCCAATTTGTTATTCCCAAGCCATGGGCCGGTGATTGCTCTTCCACAACACAAACTCAACCACTACATCGTTCATCGAAGCGCTAGACATCAGAAGGTATTGCAAGCGGTTAAAGACGGCTATAGTAACCTATCTGACATCGCGGTTGCGGCCTATGCCGATACACCCAATGCCCACCCCGGATTGGCTAAGGACCAGACCTTAGCCCATCTCCTGTCACATCAGCGTCGCAACAAAGTAATCAGTGACTCAAGCGATAACTGGTATGCAAGCATTGATTGATTGGATGCGTTAGCCCTAGATATGCCTCGTAAATTAGTCATCACTAAGGCGGGTGCTCCCTCAGTATTGCAGGTGGTCGATATGTCGATGCCAGTGCCGGGTAAGGGCGAAGTTTGTGTCGAAGTTCACTACGCTGGAATCAATTTCGCTGACACACTGATGCGTCTTGGTCTCTATCAGCCAAGACCGGCCTTTCCTTTCACGCCCGGCTACGAAGTAAGTGGCGTAATTCAGGCACTTGGCGAGGGCGTGACAGAACTTGCGGTAGGTCAGCGAGTAGTTGCTGCAATGCAGAACGGTGGTCAAGCATCACATGTGACAGTTCCAGTCTCGCGAGTAATTCCATTACCCGAGGAAATGACGCTGGAAAAAGCCGCCTCGATGCCAGTAACCTACATGACAGCGCACCATATGCTCCATCACCTTGGAAACTTACAGCCAACTGATACTGTATTGATTCACGGGGGCGCAGGAGGAGTTGGTACTGCCGCTTTACAATTATGTCAATGGGCTGGGGTTAAGCAGGTTTGGGCGACTGCATCAGGTAGCAAGGCGGCCATCATTAAGCAGTTTGGTGGGATTCCAATCGACCGTCATAACGAAGATTTTGTCGAAGTAATCAAACAGGCTACTAATGGTCAAGGTGTCGACCACATACTCGACCCGATTGGTGGTGAGAATCTTAAGCGCAGTCTGAGAGTTTTGGCGATGGGTGGTAAGTTGTATTCCTTTGGCATGTCAGCCGCTGCGCCAAGTTCTCGTCGCTCACTACTCAAAGCGTATTTTGCTTGGCGCAAAACCCCCAAGTTAGATCCGCTAAAGATGATGTCAAGAAATCAAGGTGTATTCGGTGTTCACATGGGCACTTGGAATGACGAATCAGTTATCGCTGGTCAATTAGTTCGTATTATGGAAGGGGTCAAGTTGGGAATCTTAGACCCAGTAGTCGACAGAATATTCCCCGTGGAGTCAGCGAGTGATGCTCACCAACATATTCACGATGCAAAAAATATTGGTAAAGTATTACTAAGTTTCAAGTAGATTTCAATAAGCATTCTCCGTCGGGATACTGAGGCGGTACCATGAAGGCCAATATGAGTGGATTTGACTTACGAGCCATCGTTGGTGAGTTAAATCAGTATGTTGGTGCTTATGTAAAAAAATCGTACATGCCACACTACGAACAAATCGTCCTGCGAATTAATCCCAAATCGACAAATCAATTTGATTTAGTTATCGTCAGGGGTTCGCGTGTTTATACCTCTAATCGTGACCGACCAATGCCACAAACCCCGCCGCCTTTTGCCATGATATTGCGTAAGTATCTGAAAAATGCCCGAATGATCGCTGTCAGGCAATTGGGTTTTGACCGTGTGTTAGCTATTGATTTTGATACAAAATTTGGTATTATGCATTTGTATATTGAGGTATTTAGAGAGGGGAATATCATCCTAGTCGACAGTGATGGCATAATCATTCAACCGCTTACTCACGCAAAGTATTCCGAACGCATTTTGAAAAAAGGAGTTCAATATTCCCCACCGCCACCAGCTACGGACCCGCATGATTTGGATGCAACTGCCCTCCAAGAGATATTTGCAAATTCAGAGCGCGACCTTGTTGCAACGCTGGGTGGTAAGGCCAATCTGGGTGGCACACATGCCAACGCAGTGTGCGCACTGGCTGAATTAGAGCCTAACTCAGACACTAAATCAGTGGACGTAAGTAAAATTCATCGGGCATTGTCTGGATTATTAGACGGCTTAGCAAATGCTGCTCAAGGTTACCTAATTTTGGCTCCCGATGAAGGACAATCCATCAGTGAGTTGCAGTCTATTGCTGACCAGCAAGTGGAAGGCGGTGAACGTGATAAGTTTCTGCTAAAGTATGCTATCGAGGCATCACCCACTCTGCTCCCAGCCCACAGCGATAAGGTGATTATGCAGTTCAAACAATTATGTCAAGCGGTTGATGCATGGCGTGGGGCTCATGATGCAGGTGCGCTGGCCCGACGAGAGGCTGAAAAATTGGACGTTGCAGCACCGGGGAGGGGTTTTTCAACTGAAGTGGAAAAACTCGAACGCCGTCAAGCACAGCAAGAAAAAGCGTTGGAAAGTTTCGCTAAGAAAATCGCCAAGCAGCAAATTATTGGTCACACAATCCAAAACAATTGGTCACATGTTGAGAATTTATTGAACCAGGTCAAAGAATCAGTCCAGAAAAATGGTTGGCGAGAAACTCAAAAAATGGCGAAACAAATTCCGTGGATTGTATCAATGACTCCCGCGGATCGAAGTTTTATCACCACTCTGCCGAATGATGAGGGCCAGCCTAAGGGTGCGCAAGCCTTGCTAATGTTAGATGAGTCAGTCCATCAGAATGCTCAACGCTTTTTTGAGGCCGCACGTAAGCAAAAAGCCAAAAGCAAAGGTGCAATTACTGCCTTAGAGGATACATCAACACATCTGAAACGAGCGCGGAAAAAGGAGGTTAAGGCTAAGGAAAGCGGTCGGCTGAGTAAGGTAAAACGCAGTAAACGCTTGTGGTTTGAAAATCATCGATGGTCGATGGTTACTGGTGGCCACCTTTTGGTCGGTGGTAAAGATGCCAAGGGCAATGATGCAATTGTCAAAAAGCATTTGTCGGGTGGAGATATGTATCTTCACGCCGATATCCACGGCGCACCAAGTTGCAGTCTGAGGGTCACTCAGGGTTTTGTTATCGATGAATTTAGACCCGGACACATTCCAAGTGACATTCCAACGTTCAAACTAGTAGACAAATTAGGTGAAGAGCAACTAAACGATGAAAAATTGCTCCAAGCAGCAACGTTGGCACTATGTTGGAGTCGTGCATGGGCGAGTGGCAGCGGTCATGGCACTGTATTTGCTGTCAAACCCGCTCAGGTATCTAAAACAGCACAGAGCGGAGAGTATGTTGGCAAGGGTGCGTTTATCGTTCGCGGACAACGACAGTGGTTTAGAGATTTAACAGTGCAATTGGGCATCGGTATAATTGCAATCAATGGAGTGCCGTTGCTGATGAGCGGAATTCCAGAGCTAATCAAGCAAACTTGCCCGAGATACGCTATATTGAGTCCGGGCATTGTCAAGAAGGACAAGCTAGCCAATCGAATCTACAAAAACACTGGAATATCCACCGATGAAATACTTGCTGTATTACCGGGGCCTTGCGATGTGGTTGAGGAAAGTGGGATTTTTACTGCCCCCAAGGCCGCTGGTGAAGAAGAATAGTCAGTCGATGGTATAGTGCATGTGTGAGCAATCTGGACAGCGACCCAAAGTGTCCACAACAGTTCTTTTTTCTAGGGTTCCGCATTTAGTGCAATAAATTCCACTTAGCCTAATCGTCGCTCTGTTTGCACTCTGCATGGGAGCCAAACGGGTATCCAACTACTATGAAGGCTTGTTATGGTTCAAAGCATTATATTTTGAAGGAAAAGGAACAGGAGCCGCCATGCAGGAGCAGCATGATGCGTCATTAGTTGCTAGGATGACCCAGTCTCCAGCATTCCGCTCGTTGATGTTGTTTTCAGCTTTCAGAGCCGTGTATGGCATAGGAATTTTAGTGGTAACTTACTTTATTGCAACAAGCGAAAGTGCACCGATTTGGACCTCAGTAGTCTTCCTGTTATTCTCGATGGTGTTTTCGAGAATTTTGTTTAGGTATATCAAAAAGCGATGGTCAAAACCAGAGGACCATTCAGACCCAATTATACCAACGACCGTGATTTGAATTCTTCGACGGTATCTTTGATGCATTCCTCAAGGGATATCCAATCCATGGCAAGCACCTTAGTGGCCTTTTGTGAAGAAATATTGGAATCGCCACGAAAGAAACCTTTCACGGTTTTACGCGTCATGTAGCGTTTTTTTCCTCTAAATCCATTAAACCAATCAAACAATACAACCAGCGACATCATGGCTCTGGGAATCCCCAGTTTTGGTGCCTTACTTTGGGGGTACAATCGTTTCACAGTGCGACAAACATCTACCAATGTTAGGTTGTTGTGCGGTGCAAGTATGAATCGCCCTTGAGCCTCATCGATTTCATATGCCCGTCGGTGGGCAATTGCGACATCTTTGACGTGCACGATTGAGAGAGGAATTTTTGGGGCCATTGGCACGTTACCATTGACGATGTCTGGAAAGAAATCAACACTGGGTGTTGGGTTGACGAATCCGCCTCCGATGACGGCACTTGGGTTTATTACTCTCAAGTCTAAGTCGAATTCTTCGGCTAACTCCCAAGCTTTTCGTTCGCTATCGGTTTTCGCAATTATGTATGGTGAGGAACGTTCAGTTTGCCAGTCATCTTCTGTTTTTGCTCGCCCTTTAGGCGTGTTGCCAACTGCAGCAACGCTTGAGGTGTAGATAACTCGTTTGATGCCGGCATCCCTTGCTGCGGTTAGCAGATGGGTTGTTCCCAGTAATGCAGTGTCAATGATCAGTTGGCCATCTTGAGTGTTTGAATAAATTGTTGCAGTATGGAATAATGCATCACACCCAGAAATCATTTCAGCCCATTTATCACCGTCGAGAATATCGCCTTCTACCAATTCTAATCGATCTTGAACCCCGATTTCAGCCGCATGTCGTAGCACATGGGCTGTTTTAGAATCATCTTGTAAATCGCGGACAGAACCTTTGACATGATAGCCATTCTCCAACAAGTCTCTAACGATTTGGTTCCCAATGTGTCCATTCACCCCAGTAACGAATATGGTTATGCCATTTGACTTTGGTTGTGTTGCCACGAAAACACCGTTTATACTAACCACTATTTCGTTAAAATACTATGTTTGTGGTTAATCACTCATATTGATGTATGACGCCAAATTCCCATGTAACATGCCAGCCAATAGTGTCGAAGAGGAGTTGGCAGAACTGGCCGCATTGGTTGAGGAAGCAGAGCGTTTGGGATTTGACCCATGGCCACCAGAAAAACCTGACAGACCTTGGGCAAAGTGGGCGCTTGGTTCGTTCATGATTATTATGATGCTATCCGCCGTGTCAAAGGTCTTGTTCCGCTTCGTCTCCACCTAAGATGGAGCGTTCGTTATTCAATTACTCGAACTGGTTTAGTCCCTGCGAGTCAATAGTGCTGCACCAAGTAGCGCAATGATACCAGCCAATGCACCGAAACCAGGTAGCATAGGATTCTCGTCGGAATAATTGTCCGCTGGTTCTGAATATAGTCTGACCATGTTCCAATCGTCGCCCGCTTCCAGATCTGGATTGATGTGAATCATGTCGCCTTCAGTAATAGTTCCTGAGCCATCGACATCATGGAACATGATATCTGCACCGACAGAAGTGGCTTGGGCCATTGAAACCTTCATGACGTCCTCGCCACATGTCATGGCATTTGTCTCAAGCATGTCAGTCGGGTCCATGTTGCCGTCCTCATCAGGGCCTCCATCCATTGTGCAACTAGCTAAAACGATGTGATAATCAGCGAATGAGCCAGCAACTTCGATGTCAGGAGTTAACATGTCAGTCGAAGTAATCTGCCAGTCTAATTGCACGTGGTGGTCACCGTGGTCGTGGTCACCGTGGTCATCGTCATCATCGGACATACTCGACATCATATCTTCAAACTCAACAATGTCTAGACCTTCGATATCATCGACATCGTAGTAGTTGAACATCGAGACAAATCCAGCCCACTCCTCGTCGCTCATCGGTTCATCGCCATAAAATCCGCTTTGGTTCATGTAAGCAGCATATTCACTGGCGGTCACCAAGTCATTACCGTCGGTATCAAACATACAGAATGCCATTGCAATTGAATCTCCGCCGGAGTCAAGGTTTGTGTAGAAGGTAGAGAACTCCATTTGGTCCAACAATCCATCACCATCGTCATCTACGCAATTAACCATCATGTCGATCATGCTGGCGAATTCTCCGTCATCATCCTCCTCATCGGTGGAGGCAATGGAGACCACTTCATCGATAAATGCTTGGAGTTCGTCGATAGACAATTCACCAGTTGAATCGACGTCGCTGTTATTGAAAGCATCGTTGAAAGCAGATTTCAACTCAGCATTGTAGTCCAAGTGTTGGTCATCGCCTTCATCCTCATCTGCGTTCCACATGGCGACGAATTCATCCCAGGAGATTCCTTCGGAGTTGTCGACATCGCCTTCATCTAATGCTTCTTGAGGTGTTGGCGCATCGCCCGCCATGACTGCATCAATGAT
>DALZ01000043.1 GCA_002496955.1 Euryarchaeota archaeon UBA128
AGAAGCATTTTTACCAACCGAATACGGTAATTTCCGTATCAGAGTTATGGTTGATGAAAATGGTTCGGAACACTCCATCCTCTCAGTAGGTTTGGAACAAACTGAAAAGATACCTCTGGTGAGAATTCATTCTGAATGCCTGACCGGGGATGCGTTCACCTCGCTAAAGTGTGATTGTGGGCCACAACTTAAAGCCTCAATGCAGCGCATACAGGAAGAAGGATGTGGAGCAATACTTTACCTTAGACAAGAAGGTAGAGGTATTGGCCTCCATGAGAAAATCAAAGCATACGCTTTGCAGGATCAGGGATTCGACACCCTCGACGCAAATCTGATGTTGAATCATCCACCAGACGCCCGAGATTACGGTTTCTGTGCAAACATGCTCAAATCAATCGGAGTGCATAAAATAAGACTCATGACCAATAACCCACTCAAAATCAAAGGTATGATAGACAATGGTATCTCTATTGAAAACCGGATTGAGCACATCGAAGGACGCGGCTCCCACAACGAAGGTTATTTACTTACCAAGGCCAAGAGGATGGGGCACATTCTCCCATTCGTTTTTAATGAATAGTCACTCTGCCATCAAATCGAGGTAGAGGTATGACAAAGGAATTGATTGGCCAGACAGCCCCAAACTTCACTTTAGAATCTAGCACGGGCGATAGTGTATCTCTCGCAGATTATGACGAAAAATGGAAAGTTTTGTTTTTTTACGCTAAGGATGGGTCACCGACCTGCAAGCGTGGTTGCTTAAACTTCAAGGAACAATACGACTTGTTTCAGTCGCTAAGCCCTCCTGTTGAAATCATCGGTATAAGCGAAGATTCGGTCGAGGATCATCGTCGCTTCAAAGAAGAATTAGATTTACCGTTTCCGTTGCTGAGCGACCCTGAGAGAGAAGTTTCATCTGCCTATGGAGTACCAGTCCACCTCGGTAAGTTCCCAGGTAAGTCATCATTTTTGGTCGGGCCGGATAGGAAAATTCACTACTGCTATGATTGGTTGTTCAGGCCACGAAGACATGTAGCAAAGATACTCAATACGCTGAGTAAACTGTCTGGAAGGTGATATGCATGGATTGGGTTGAACTTTTTGAAGAAGCGGGTTTGACCGATAGAGAAGCACGCTCATTGGTCCTACTTTCATCATCAAAAGAATTGAAAGCTAGTGATTTGGCAAAAAAGTTAGGCACTAATCGGCTTGACGCGTATAATTCACTCTCTCGGTTAACACAAATCGGTTTAGTTAATGTTACCGCAGACAGACCGATGAAATTTTCTTGTTCATCGTTACCGGTATTGTTCAAGAAGTTGATAAAAGATCAGAAGTCTAGAATTGACAGAACTACTAAGGCATTTGAGAGCATTATGTCCGGTGCATCAGACGATGCTCTTGAAGCAGATAACGGTCAGAGTGAGTCAAGTGCAAAGTTTGCCGTTCTCAAAGGCCGTGACCATATTCAAAAGCGAATTGGGGAGTTAGCAAATGAAGCAGATGGACAACTAGTGTTGTTCTTGGGCAGATATGGAATTCTCCACCTCTGTCGTTCACCGTCGATTGATGAGATAAACTCAGCTGCAGAGCGTGGCGTAATTGTAAAAGTATTGGCTCAGTTAGATCGTAGAACTCTGAAATTTTTCGACCAACTACATGATTCCATTGAAATAAGACACTCTGATGAAGTCAATTCGCTAGGAGTGCTCAAAGATAGCAGCGATGTCATACAATTCTTATTTGTCGAGCAAAACCCGGTAGGCAGGGGTCGAGAAGATGCAGCATTGGTAGTATCCTCGGAGGTGTTTGCTTCATCTCATTACGAATTCATGATGGCCATTTGGAACCGAGCAGTTGATTTCTCCAGCGCCAAAAAGCGATTTACAGAGGAGCGAATTGTGGACCCGCTTAGGTTAACTATCGGCGAAGGTTCTTTCTTAGAACAATTTAGAGATGCGTTGAACTTTAGCGGTGAACTTCCCGATGAAGATACCCCATTCAATCCTGAATCTTTTTTAGCATCAAGTAACGAAATTAATCAGGCTAGGGCCGCCCTTCAAGACGGCACGGTGTTTAGTCTACAACAACTAGGTATTGATATTAAGACCATGCTAAGACAAGTCGGTCATCGGATTGGTTCAGAACTTGCTTTTAGCCTGCGCAATATTGACGGGCATGTCGAGTTTCTAAGCGAGTTGATGGATTGGTGGGAGTATGCAGGATTGGGAGAACTTGAATATGATACAGTCCCATTCTTCCACATCAAGGTTAATTTGACCCATCCGCCTCAACACGAAGAAGAAGTATTACCTCTATGGGAACTTGATGATGGCATAATCGAGGGCGCACTCAGTTCCCGTTACCCAGAGGACAGCAATGTGAGGATTCGACGAGAGAAGGGGCAGAGTGATGACGAGTTATGGCGCTACACTCTCATTTTCATCGAAGATGGAGACGATTGAGACATACATGTATTGATAAACTCAACTAGATTTTTCTGCATTATGCGAATGCTGACCTTCTTTCGGTTCATGAGACAAATCATGAGAAAGAAACCAGCGGATTTAGAATGGATACAAAATCAGGGTTTAATGGCTGTGAAACTTGCTCAAATATTCGCCTTGCGACCTGATTTATTGGGTGAAGAAAAGTGTAGACAACTTCAACAACTATACCAGCATGCTGCGTCTATTCCCCCAGAAGACTGGGAAGAAACACTGAAGTCCAAAGCTATACCGAACTTTTTTGATAATTTCCAATACATTGACTCCAACCCACTCGCAGCTGCTTCTGTGGGCCAAGTTCACAGAGCAACGCTCAATAATGGTGATGAGGTAGTTATTAAGTTCGTCAAACAGGCTAACTCTGAAAAATTCAGAACAGAAGTTGAAAGGATGCGCTCTTGGTTAAGGGTATTCCTAGTAATGTCTCCGAGACTCAGAAAAGTCGGGAACCCGATGGCCTTGCT